>CAJWOB010000035.1 GCA_913043885.1 uncultured Spirochaetaceae bacterium
TTCGCCGGTCAGCTGCAGCCGCTCGGTGGCCGACAGCTGCTCCATCCGCTCGCGGGCAACCGTCACCGGCGCGGTGTTGGAGAGGAACTCGAGCAGGATCTGATCGACCATCTCACGGTCGGTGGCCACCGCTGACCGGCTGGTGAACCCATCGTCGGTCTGCAGCATCAGGTAGGCGGTGATGTCGGCGGCCTCCTGATCACTCAGGCGCATGTTCGGCATGCGAGTACCTGGGTGGTAGGACGCCGGGTCCTTCAGCCAGCTGAACAGCCACTGTCGGGACACCTTGCTCCCCACACCGGCGAAGTTGGGCCCGAACTGGCGCCGCAGATCCTGCTGTGTGCTAGCCGTCCGCTGCGCCGCGCCACGCGACTCGTCGGCCGACTCATGGCACCCCATGCAGCCCACCGAGGCCACCAGCTCCTCGCCGCGCACCGCATCTCCGGCGGGCACGGCGCCCCGTGTTGCGTAGGGCGTGCTGTTGGCGAACAGGAACGCCACCATGGCGTTGATCTCCTGGTCGGTGCGGGCGATGTCCTCCGGAGTACTGTTGTTGGTCTGCCCGAAGTACGACGGCATCCAGCTGTTGGCCCGGAAGCCCTCTGGCTGCTTGATCCACTGAAAGGCGAAGTCGGAGCTGATCTTATCGGCTACGTGGCGGAGGCTCGGGCCCCGCTGTGGATGGTCAGCGAAGTAGTCGATCTCGTGACAGGAGTAGCAGCCGGCCTGTTCGACGATGTTGAGGCCGTAGCTGAGCTTCTCCGCTCCCGGCACCTGCAGTTGGCCACTGTGGCATTGGAAGCAGCCGGACTCGGCGTAGCGCGCCGGGTGCATCGGCTCCTCCCACAGGTGGTATTCCTCCCACCCGTACTCCTCGGTCCACAGCTGGCGCTGGAACTCGGAGTCGGGGCTGTGCACGGTGCCGACGAAGTCGGTGGCGCGACCGCGGCCACCGTGACAGCTAGTGCAACCGAACTCCTCCAGCGGGTGCGGGGAATCCGCGGAGAGCACCAGCTCCAGGTGCGGATGGGCGCCGTGGGGGTTGGAGATGCCCTCGAGGTCGGCGCGTGCGACGCCAAGGTGACAGGTGATACAGCGGTCGACGCGGGGCACCTGGGCGAAGTTGAGGTTCTCCCGGATGCCGGGAAGGACGACTTGGTTCACCGTCAGGCTCGGCCGCGACGCGTCCAGAATTGGCAGATCGCGGACGAAGTTTGCGACGCGAACACCGAGGCGCGCGTACTGCGGGTCTTCGCGCTCCAGCTTGCGTCGCAGCAGGGTGGCGTCCTGGGTAACCGCGTTCAGACCGCGCTGCGCTTCCCGCAGCTCGGCGTCGAACGCGGCCAGCGCCGCTTCCGCCTCCGCCACGTGTAGCTCGGCGGCCTCGAACTCCACCGCTATGTGGGCGAACTCCTCCTCCCACTCGTGCAGCTCGGCTTCCGTCCGCGACATCGCGAGCCCGGCACCCGGCACGTTGAGGCCGGCGCGTGCCTGCTCGTTGCGGTAGCGCGCGCGCTCCAGCTCGCCACGTACGTCCTGGTAGCGACCGTTGATGCTCGCCAGCTCCGCACGCTTGCGCAGCACCTCGCCGTCTGCGGTGCGCACGTCCTCACGCAGCGCGTCGACCGCACGCGCTGCCGACAACGTCTCACTGTAGGCGGCGTCGTAGGCGGCGTTGCTGGCCAGCAGCTCGCTCTGCTCGGCGAACGCGGTGCGGGTCACCTCCCGATCGATCTCCCGGAACGCCCGCTGAAACCGCTTCCACGGTCTGGCGTAGTCTTGGGCAAATCCGGCCACCAGCGCGACCAGCAGCAGGCCGGCGCCCACCGCAAACCACTTGTTGAGACGCCCGATGTCGTAGTGGCGCTCCCGCTGCTCCTCGGGGAGCGGCTGCGCGTCCCGCGGCGGCTGCGGCTTTGGAGCGCCGTCGGGAGTCGGTGTTTCGGGAGGAGTATCCGACATCAGTTAGTCCGAGTGCCTCACCAGTTCACCGAACGAGGGCCTCGTCGAGGCTGACCCATGGAGCTGACTGAAGATATGTGTCGTCATGGACTATAAGGACTTCTCACACTGCACTAGGCATTTGCAGCTTGGCACGAGGATTTCACTGTCGGATAGACACTTGTAGGATGACACCGGCGTTTGCGAGAAATCCACGCTAGATATTCAGGAAGAACTCTGGAATCGAGACGATGTATTTCAGGTTGAACAGCCAGCGCATGTACATCTTGATCGGCAGCGCCATCCCCATCAGCAGCAGCACGATGAAGGTGCTGTAGCGCACGGTCCCCCACCGTTCATAGAGGTTGCGGAATACCGTCTTGGCGAGCAGCCCGGGGAGGACGGCGAAGTAGCCGACAACCAGCAGAATCCCCCAAATCTCGCGTATCAACCAGCCGCGCGGTAACCCCGTCTCCAGCAGGAAGACGTAGACGTACTCCGACAGGTTGACGTTGTTGAGCACCACCCGCTTGTTGGCGTCCCAAACTTCGAACGGGCCGAAGAAGTTCCAGTTGGGGCCGCGCAGAAAGGTCCCGACGATGATCAGGAACGTCCACAGCACCAGGAAGCCAAACATGAAGGTGCTGATGGCACGCTTGCGCCCGCTGTAACTATAGAAGCCTGTGCCCCGGTCGCCGGTGTCCATGTAGGGGATGGCGACAAGGCCGACCATGATCAGCGTCGGTAACACGATGCCTGCCAGCCACGGGTCGTAGTAGACCAGCATCTCCTGCAGCCCGAGGAAGTACCACGGCGCCTTGGAGGGGTTCGGCGACAAGGTCGGATTTGCCGGTTCCTCCAGCGGCGCCTTGACGAAGATCGACCACGCGAACAGCAGCACCGTCGCCAGGATCAGGCAGATGAACTCGATGTAGATGAGGTCGGGCCAGACCAGAACCTTGCTCTTGTCGCTGGCCTCCAGTGGCTGGCCACCCTGCCCCATCCGGTTGTCGTTCTCCCGCGCCTGCTTCATCGACAGCCACGTGAAGAACCCGACCAGAAAGATGAGCCCGACGATCGGCACGTTGTCCGGCTTGGTAACGATGAGGCGGAAGTTCTCGTCGGTGAGGCCCCAGACGAAGAACAGCACCAGGACACCCAGGGCGATGAGACCACCGGTATTGGTCCACAGCAGGTCGATCTTCAGCCGCTTGCTGATCTTCTCCAGGCGGTCCGTGATCGGGAACACCAGGAAGAAGACCAGGATGATGAGGGTGAACGAGATCGCCGGATCGGCGAGCCAGTTGATGGTTGCTTTCACGTTCTAAGTTGGCCCGGAGATGCCGCCGTCCTTTCTGATCCGCCAGAAGTGGACGATCATGAAGATCATCACGATGAACGGCACGCCGATGCAGTGCAACACGTAGAACCGCAACAACGTCGCCCCGCCCAGAAAGCGGCCACCCAGCAGCGCGAACTTGGCGTCGGCGCCGGCGTGAATGAAGTTGACGTCGCCAATCGACAGCAGCGCGGCGCCGGGACCTTCGTGACCGAGCAGCGGTGCCGCCCGCGCCATGTTGGCACCTACCGTCACCGCCCAGATCGCCAGCTGATCCCAGGGGAGCAGGTAGCCGGAGAAGCTGAGGAACATGGTCAGCACCAGCAGGATGACGCCGATCATCCAGTTGAATTCCCGTGGCGGCTTGTAGGAGCCGGTCATGAACACGCGGAACATGTGCAGCCACACCGTGATGACCATCAGGTGAGCGCCCCAGCGGTGGATCTCCCGCATGATGCCCAGCGGCACCTGAGAGCCGAGATCGATGATGTCGCCGTACGCGGCCTCGACCGTCGGTCGGTAGTAGAACATCAGCAGGATCCCGGTGATGGTGAGCACGAGGAATAGAAAGAAAGACAGGCCGCCCATGCACCAGGTGTATTTGACCTTGACCGCGTGCTTGGGGAGCCGCACCGGGTGCAGGTGCAGGAATACGCTGTTGAGCACCCCCATCATCCGGGCGGCACGCGTACGCGGCACGCCGCTGCGGAAGATCGAACGCCAGAATGCTGATTCGGCGAACGGTGTCCGTTCGCGCGTGGCCTTCTTGCCGTTCCCCGCGCCGTTGCCGCCGTCGGCGGGCGTACCAGTGGTCGTTTCGGTGTCAGCCATGGATGCTAGTTGTCCTCAGACAGCCAGGAAGGACTCGGGATTGGACCACTCGCCCTTCTCGAACTGGAACTTCTTCGTCTTGTCGATCAGCAGCTGACCGTCGTCGGCCAGCGTTACCTTGAATCGCTCGAGCGGACGCGGCGCCGGTCCTTCGAAGTTGACGCCGCTGATCCGGAATCCGCTGCCGTGGCAGGGGCACTTGAACTTCTGCTCGCCGCCAAGCCAGTTGGGGGTGCACCCGAGGTGGGTACACACGGTCGATAGGACGTAGATCTCGGTGGTGCTGCGTACGATCCACACCCCGAACTCGTTCTTGAAGCGCGTTGAGACCTCGCCGACGGTGTAGTCCTCTGGAGGACCGGCGCGAAAGCTCTGCGGCGGCTCGAACAGCACGTTCGGGAACAGGAAGCGCACCGTGCCGGTAAGCAGACCGGCCACGATGGCGATGAACGCCACCCAGGCGGCGGTCAGCCAGTTGATGAATCCGCGGCGGGAGATTGGTGTAGGTTGCGTATCGTCGCTCATTTCCCTCGCTCAGGCTCGGGGGTGCTGGCCGGGCCGGTGAACCGACTCCGTCCGTGGACGGATATTAGTCCGCAAGCAACTGCTGTGCAATTCTTCTTACTTCCAGACTGCCATCGTTGCGGCTCAGCTCGTGTACCCGCGACTCCAGCTCTTCATCGGCGAGCCCCTCTGCCACCTGGATAACCGAGATCATCACCAGGTTCTGCTCCAGGTCGTCGATATCGTCGAACTTGGTCAGGTACGCGCGGTCGAGCAGGTTCAGCAGGATTCCCTTACCGCGAAGGTCGCCGAGCCTCGCCAGGGCGAGCGCGGCGTCCCACGTCACCGATGGGTGCGCGTCGTAGAGCATTAGCTCGATCCGATCGGCAAGGGTGCCCAGGCCGCTGAGCCCGAGGCCGGTCACCGCGCCAGCCCGCAGACGCGCCGACGGATGGTCCAGGTAGGGCAGCAGCGCATCCCCCACCGCATCGAGCGCGCTGCCGTCATCGGCCCGAAACGACCCCAACGCCAGCAGCAGTGTGTGCTGGGTGTCCTCGCCCGCCTCCTCGATGGCGGCCACCATTGGTGCGATAAAGGCGGGCTCGCCGGCACTGGCCATCGCCATCGCCAGAAACTGCCGCACCCGCGGGTCGTCCCAGTCCGCGGCCTCGAAGGCCGCCACCATCTCGTTGACGAAGCGTGGCTCTTCCGGTGCCTCGCCGGCGCCCAGCAGCTGTGCGAGCGAGGCGGCAGCTTTCCAGCGGCGGTTCTCGCCGCCGGTGCGCACGTCTGCCAGATAGTCGTACACGTCCTGCGGCTCGCTAGTGACGATCTGGATGGCGACGAACACCAGCACCGCCGCCACCGCGATCAGGAATGGGATGATGAAGAACGAGTGAATGATGACGCGGAGGAAGGAGTCCTTCTGCTCGCCGGCGCCGTTGGGGTCGTGAGTGCCGCTGGCGCTGTGAGTGCCGTTGGCGCCGTGGTCGGCGGCGGCGCCAGCGTCGGTGGCTTCGGCGGCGGCGCCGGCTTGTTCGCTCTCGTCGGTCGGATCCAGAGGGCCGCTGCTGCTCATTCGTGCCGAGCGTAGGTTCAGGTGCCGGCGTCGTCAAACTTCGACAACGCGCGCACCACCGACGGCACGCATTCGGCCAGCGCCTGCAGCGAGTAACCGCCTTCCAAGGCGACCATCATCGGCACCGCGGCACTCGCCATCGCCGCCACCAGCTCCCGATAGCGCGCCGCGAAGCCGGCACTGGTAACCCGCATGCCGCCGAGCGGATCGAGGACGTGGGCGTCGAAGCCGGCGGACACGAGCAGGAGCTGCGGCCGGTAGTCGCGCAGCACGTCGAGCGCGTGTCGCCACGCGGTGGCGAACTCGCCGTCGTCGGCGCCGGCGGGAAGCGGCAGGTTGACGTTGTAGCCCATACCGGCCCCAGCGCCGCGAACGCCGGCGCCACCCGTGCCGGGATAGAAGGGAATACCGGAGGCCCCGCCAGTCCCGTCGCGATGAATCGAGACATAGAGAACGTCGTCTCTTCTATAGAAGATGCGCTCGGTGCCGTTGCCGTGGTGAACATCGGGGTCGAATACCGCCACCCGCTGCAGATGCGATCCCTCGATGGCATCGGCCGCGGCCACCGCGACGTTGTTGAAGATACAGAAGCCCATGCCGCGGTCCCGCTCCGCGTGGTGACCGGGCGGTCGCATGGCGCAGAACGCGGTGCGGGAGCTTCCGCTCAACACCGCACGAGCGGCGCCCACACAGGCGCCCGCGGCATATCGCGCGGCAGCGACGCTCCCGGGCGAAATGACGGTTTCATAATCGAGCTGCCCTTGCTCGCCGTCGAGGGCGAGCACCCGGTCGATGTAGTCGGCCGAGTGAACGCGCCGCAGCTCGTCGCCGGTGGCGGCCTCCACTTCCGTCGCCGCTGCCTCGTCGGCCTGCGCCATCGCCGCGTCGATGGCGCGGATTCGGTCGATGGACTCTGGGTGCCCCGGACCGGTGTCATGGGCGTGGGAGGAGGGATGGGTGTAGTAGGCGACCTCGGCCACGCGGAATCATGGGTCCGACTCGGTCGTGGGGACAACCGGGGTGGACGCGGCGAGTAAACAGCGTGCCCCGACGGTTTCGTCTGGACAAGGCCTGTCTTGACAAAGCGGCCAGATTGCCTAGATTGCCGGGCGATGGCCTACATCATTGCTGAGCCATGTATCGGCACCTGTGACAAGGCGTGTGTCGAAGTGTGCCCCGTCGACTGCATTCACCCGGCGGAAGGCTACGACGACCCCGCCGACAAGCAGCTCTATATCGACCCCGACGAATGTATCGACTGCGCGGCCTGTGTCCCCGAATGTCCGGTGGACGCCATCTTCGAAGAGAGCGAGCTCCCGGAGAAGTGGGCGAATTTCAAAGAGATAAACGCCAACCACTTCAAGTAGTGGGTGCAGCGAGGCTGCACTTGGCAGCAAAGCTGCGCTCGGCAGCAAGGCTGCGGACCGCAGCCGCGAGGCTCAATGGCTAAGACGCGACAGAAATTCTACAAGTCCATCCCCGAGCTGCCGAAGGCGATGCAGACCAAGAAACGCAAGCCGAAGCTCATGGCGGTGGTGGAGGAAGGAAACTGCACCGGTTGCCAGGTGTGCGTGCCCTTCTGCCCCGTGGACTGCATCGAATCCGTCGCTACCGAGAAGTACCCCGATCGACCGATTCCGCCGGTGCAGATCCGCTTCAACGAGTGCATCGGATGTCAGATCTGTGCGCGCGTGTGTACCCAGCTCACCTGGGACGCCATCCGCATGATGCCAACGGCAGAGTTCGAAACTCAGTTCGGCATCACCATCGACACCCCCGCCTGACGCCAGCGCGCGCTGCGTACCAGACATATGTGGCTGTTCATGTACGCCTGCTACGCGCTCATCACACTCACCTACGTGGGCGTGGTAGTGACGGGGTTGCAGGGCATCTTCGGCTTCCCGGTCTTCGGCGCGCCACACCCTACGGTCGGATTTCTCACCACGATCATCTACCTGTTCACGCAGGTGCTGATCATCTTCTTCTTCATCGGAACCGCGACCAGCGTCCGCGAGTATGTCGAGGACCAGCAGGATGGGGCCGCAGACGGCCGGGCCGCGGACGGCCTAGGCGGCAGCGCGGTCGCGCGGGCCAAGCAGTTGCGCGGCAGTGTCTCCGGCCACGTCTACCTCCATATCCTGCTGTTCATGGCCCAGTCGATCGTGGGCGGCGCAGCGGTAGCGCAGGCCGTCCCAGGGTGGATTCACACGGTCCTGGTCGCCGCCGCGTTCGGGTACCACCACTACGTCATCGCGCAGCAGCACCGCGGCTTCCGCATGATGACCAACTTGATTCTGGAAGTAACCGGCGTGCAGGGCCCGCCGGAACAGCGCTAGCCCAGGCGGACCCTCGCCCAGGCTACTCGCTAGCCCAGGCTACGACTCAGCAACGGCCATAGAAACAGCAGCCCGAAGCCGAGAAGTACCACTGCGGCAACCAGAAGCGCCACGATCGCCCGACCGAAGCCGCGCCGCCCGGCATCGAACTTGAGCACCGTGGGCCTGCCCTCGGTAGTGCCGACAGCCGGGCGATCGTTGCGATCCAAGCGATCGCCAGTCACTTGCCCCCACCCTGGCTGCGCAGTACCCACCAGCCGGCGAGGAACAGCCCGCCGCCGATAAGGAGCAGTCGGGCCGGTGGCGGCTCGGGGAACTGCAGTAGCCAGCTGACCAGGAGGAACGCCAACCCCGCCGCCTGCAGTGTCTTGCCAACCCACATCATCGGTTTACTATGAATTCCATCAACGTTATGCCCGCTATTTCCAATCGCCCAGTTCGGGTCGCCATCGTCGGGAGCGGCCCGAGCGGATTCTACGCCGCCGACACGCTCCTCAAGTCGGACCAAGACGTGGTCGTCGACATGTACGACCGCCTTCCCACTCCCTTCGGCCTCGTACGGGGTGGGGTGGCGCCCGACCATCCCAAGATCAAGAACGTCATCAAAGTATACGAGGGCATCGCCAAGAACGAGGCCTTCGGTTTCTTCGGCAACGTCAACGTCGGCGACGATCTCAGCGTGGAGGAGCTCCGCCGGTTCTACGACGCGGTGCTGTTCAGCTGTGGCGCCGAGACCGACCGTCGGCTGGAGATCCCAGGCGTCGACCTCGCGGGTAGCCACACCGCCACCGAGTTCGTCGGCTGGTACAACGGTCACCCGGACTACCGCCAGCGGTCATTCGACCTGACGCAGGAGGTGGCGGTAGTGATCGGTCAGGGCAACGTGGCGGTGGACGTCACCCGGATCCTGGCCAAGACCGTCGACGAGCTGAAGGACACCGACGTCGCCCAGCACTCGCTGGACGCGCTGGCCGAGAGCAAGGTGAAGGAGGTGCACATGATCGGCCGCCGCGGACCGGTGCAGGCCGCCTTTACCAGCAAGGAAATCCGCGAGATGGGGGAACTGGTCGACGCCGATCTCGTCTTCAACAATCTGGCCGACTTCGACCTCAACCCCGCCAGCCAGGCAGAGCTCGACGACGCCGGCAACACCGACGCTCAGCGCAACTGGAAGGTGCTGGAAGAGCTGCGCGCAGCGGGGGAGCCCGCTGGCAAGAGCCGCCGCGTGGTGGTCCACTTCTTCGCCTCGCCCAAGGAACTGCAGGGCACCTCTCGGATCGAGTCGCTGGTGTTGGAGAAGAACCAGCTGGCCGGCGACCCCGGCAACCAGTGGGCGGAGGGCACCGGCCAGACCAGCGAGATGGACTGCGGGCTGTTCTTCCGCAGCGTCGGCTACCGCGGCGTCGCCATCCCCGGCGTGCCGTTCGACGAGAAGCGCGGCGTCTTTCCGAACGAGCGCGGCCGCATCACCGACGGCGGCAGTGTCATGGCGGGGATGTACGCCGCTGGCTGGATCAAGCGCGGCCCCTCCGGGGTGATCGGTACCAACAAGCCCGACAGCGTGGAGAGCGCGCAGATGCTGCTCGAGGATGCGCCGTCACTCGAGGCATGTGCCGAGCCCGACAGCGCCGCGGTGACGGATCTGCTGAAGTCTCGCGACGTACGCGTGGTCAGCTACGCGGACTGGCAGCGCATCGACGCCGCCGAAGTCGAGCGCGGAGCGGCTGTTGGCAAGCCGCGCGAGAAGTTCACGACTGTCGAGGAGATGCTGGCGCTGCTGTAACGGCCCGTCCCGCGGCGGCTGCGCGGCACGCGGCGGCTGGCGTCCCGCCTCGCTATCGGCGGTCCGAGACGATGCGTCTCACCGCTTCCGGACTGACATCGACCACCACCTGACCGTCGACACTCACGTTCGGGCCATCCTCGCACGAGCCGAGGCAGCCGCAGGCTGCCACGTGCCATTCGGCTGACGGCGCGACATCTTCCGCCTCGGTCAACAGATCGTAGGAGAACCGCATACTGCAGCCGGACCCGACGCAGACGCGCAGGGAGTGCGGCTTGGCGGCGGCGTCAGCCACTCACTTCGGCTGCATTCGATGCCACCGCGGCGTCCGATGTCGCGGTTGCCGCCAGCTGCTCGATAGTCCGGTACGGGTACAGACCGGTGCTGTGGCCGTCGCTCCATTTGATAGACACGGCGTAGTTGCCGACCGTGCGCACCTCTTCCGCCTTGATGTCAGCGGGGATCTGGGAGCGGTCGATGGTGCGCTCTCCGGTGAATTCGTTGACGCAGTGGGCGCAGCCGCAGTTGCTGCGCAGCAGCAGGTTGTCGATCGCCACCTCGCGGCCGTCTGGCCAGCTGAGCCGCAGCTGTCGTTCGTCGTAGTCGACGATAGCCGGATCGCGCGTCACCGACGCGCTGCCCAGCGCGCGGACCGTGGCATCCACCGTATCGCGCACCTCCAACAGATCGATATCGCCATCGAACGTGGTGCCGTAGCGGGCCGGATCCAGCGGCAGCTGGCCGAGTAGCTCCACTCCGAAGCGCTGCTGCAGGCTGGCGGCGCCATCGCTACCGAACACGGCGTGGCGAACGCCGTCGGCCTCGAAGTAGGCCATGTTCTCCACCACCCCCAACACCGGCACGTCCACCTTCTCGAACATCAGGATGCCTTTGCCTACATCGGCCAGCGCCAGCGGCTGCGGCGTCGTCACCACCACCGCGCCGTCGAGCTGCACGGTCTGGGTGATGGTCAACTGGATGTCTCCGGTGCCAGGGGGCAGATCCAGAAGCAGGTAGTCCAGCTCCCCCCAGGAGACGCCATGCAAGAACTGCTGCACGTAGTTGGTCACCATCGGCCCCCGCATTACCGCCGGTGAGTCGCCCAGCCAGAAGCCAAACGACATCACCTTGAGACCGTTGATGTCCGCTGGCAGCAGCGTGTTCCCAGGCCCCGACTCGAGATCCTGATCGTGGCGGTTGAACAGCGTCGGAATCGACGGACCGAAGATGTCGGTGTCCAGCAGACCGACACGGTGCCCGCGCTGGGTGAGCTCGCGCGCCATGGCAGCGGCGACTGTCGACTTGCCGACGCCCCCCTTGCAGGACGCGATGGCGATGAGCGCGCCCACGTTCTTCAACCCGGACTCGGCCGAAGTGGTGTGTCGCTGCTCTCCCATCGACTGGCTGCTGATGGTTACGGTAACGGTGACCACCCCCTCGAGGGCGCCCACCAGCTGCTCGGCCTGCAGCTTGAACTCGTCGCGGACCGGGCAGGCGGGGGTGGTGATGCGGATCTCGAGGAGCACATGGGCGCCGTCCGATCCCTCCTCCACCTCGAGATTGGCGATGAAGCCGAGCGTGACGATGTCCTTACCCAGATCGGGATCGACAATCGCGCTGAGTGTCTCGAGTATGCGTTCCTTGGTGACCATGGGCGCGTCCAGAATCTAACGCGCGGTAACGGCGGCGACCAGCACCAGCGCCCAGCCGGCCAGCAGCGCCAGGCCGCCGACTGGCGCCACCATTCCCCAGCTCCGGCGGTCGGCAATGGCACGTATGTACAAGGCGCCACTGAACACGACAGTGCCACCGAGCAGCAGCCAGCCGGCCCAGTCGCTGGCGGCACCTTGGCTAGCGAACGCGTGTGGCAGCACCAGCAGCACCACCGCGTGCGCCAGCTGGTAGCGAACTGCAGTGTCGAACGCGGGCTGCTGCCCGGAGCCGGCCAACCGCTCCTTGAGTGCGTGAGCGCCGAAAGCACCCAGAGCCACGGCCAGGAAGCCGAGCGCCGCGCCGGAGGCCACAAACAGCTGCATGCGATCGATGATGACAGCGCCACGCGGTGGCCGCTACCGCCCGCCACGCCACCCGCGCCTGGCCAACCCATCGGCGCCGCCGTAGGATCGAGGCATGGCAGACCAGCAGACCGCGCTCGAGTCGGTGCGGTGGGACCTCACCGATCTGTATGCGGGTACCGACGACCCCACCATCGACGCCGATCTCGATCGCTGCGACCGCGACGCGGATGCCCTGGTCCAGGGCTTCCACGGCAAGGTGAAGGAGTTGGACGCCGCCGGTATGGCGGAGCTGGTAGCCGGCTACGAGGCCATCCAGGAGCGCGCCGCCAACGTCGGCATCTACGCTCAACTAGCGTGGACGGTCGACACGCAGAGCCCCGAGACCGGCGCGCTCCTGCAGCGCGTTACCGAGCGCGGGTCGAAGTTGGAGCAGAAGCTGCTGTTCTTCGAGCTGGAGTGGGCGGCGCTCGACGACGAGCGCGCCGCGACCCTGCTCGACGATGATGCGCTGGTGCGGTGGCGTCACTTCCTCACCGTTGCGCGGCTATACCGTCCCCACCTG
>CAJWOB010000036.1 GCA_913043885.1 uncultured Spirochaetaceae bacterium
TGCCCTCCGATCCCAGCGTCATGTTGATCTGCCGCCGCGCCGCCGAGACCAGCTCCAGCGGCACCACACCCTCCAGCTTGAGAAAGCCGTCTGCGATGAGGGAGCGCTTCTGGTCCAGCGTCAGCTCCGCGTCCATTTTGCCACCACCGCGCGGGACGGAGATGCTCCGTGTGTACGATCTGTGATCTGTCTCCTTCTCCTGCACCGTTGGCGGTGCTGCTGAAGTCCCCGCTGCAGACGGAGGCTCTACGGTCTCCGAAGAGGGTGACACGGGGGCTTAAGGTGTCAGTGCCTCTGGTTTGCCGGGGTATACGGAGTCAACGGCGCACGGAGCAGCCGCTCAAGCACGGCTCCCAACTCCCACAAAAAAGTGGGCCGGGCTCGGGGCTCGCCCTCGCGGGTCTCGCCCTCCGCGCGCCGCTGGGGCCCGAGGGTCGCGACGTCGACGTGCGCGGTGAGTCGCAGGAGGAACGAGCTCTGCGGGTCTTGATCCTCGTAGAAGACGTTCGTGTCGTACCCGCCCTCGATCCCCAATCCGGGATGGAGTTCCAGATTACCTATGCGAAAGCCCGGACCTTCTCTCCGAGAACGGTCGGACATCCAGCCCTGCGCCTCGACGGAGGTCGACGACAGGATGAGGAGTGCCACTGACGTGACCCACGCCAGACGATGTGCAAAAAGCATCAGCAGGACCTGCTCAGGAGATGGGACTGATGGGCGATGGGAACACCGGCGAGTTCACCGGAGTATCCGGCAAGTCCTCGGGATTCACGGTGTCGTCGGGCACCTCGGTCGTGACGCTGGTCGCGCCGGTCTCGAAGATGTCCTCCCCGATGCACTGCTGAGCCTCGCGCTCGAGGGTCTGAAGCTTCTGCGCGAGCACGGTGACCACCGTGAACTCGTGGTTCTGACGGGGCGTGTCCTGAGCCTCGACCGCGTCCTCGAGGGCGTCGGCTCGGTTGACGGCGGTTCGGAGGTTCGCGTTGATCTGCGTCAGCTTGTCGTTGAGGCAGGTGACGCGGATGATGTCGCGCTCCTGGCGAGCCTCGTCGAGCATGGAAGAGACCTGCCGGCTGATCGCGTTGCCGCGCTCCACGACCTGCTGGGCCTCCGCCATCTGCTCCTGCGGGCTGAGATTGGCGCGCTGCGTGGCGTCTAGGCCAGCCTCTTCGGCTGCGCCGCTCGTGGTCTCGGTGCCCTCGCCGTCCTGAGCGACGGCGAAGCCCAAGCCACCCATGGCGAGCGCGAGCGCGAATGTGAGTAGGACGCGGATGCGTCGGGACATGGTCTTCCCCTCCAAGAGGTGGCGATTATAGAGAGCGGCCGGGTGCCGTCAAGCTGTTCGACGAGCGAGAAAGTCTCGTCATTATCGGGTCATAGCGTCTGTTGCGGAGGTGACGCCAAGCGTTCACCCGCCGTTACGGGCGGAAACGTCTTTCCGGGCAACGAAGGTGGCAGACGCACTCCTTCGTTGCAACGCGCTTCCCAGTCTTTCGTCGGGACCGACGGTGGAGACGGCCTCCACCAGGGGTGGAGTCCTGCTCCAGAAACGCGAAGAGGGCGACCCGTGGGCCGCCCTCCTACGCCGGATCGCGTCGCTACGCTAGCCCTGCGGCGCGAAAACGAACGGGTAGCTGAAGTCGACGCTGCCGCCTTCCGGACCCGGGTTGAACCGGAAGCGGCGGATCGTGTTGACCACGCAGCTGGCGACCTCGGAGCTCCCGGTGGTGTTCTCGGTGGCCGAGGCCCCGGAGACGGTGCCGCGCTCCACGATGGTGAACCGCACGGTCACCTTGCCGGCGAGGGTCGGGTTGTTGCGGAGCTGGGTCTCGTAGCAGCGCTTGATGGCCGTCAGGCGGGCCCGGATGGTGCGCACGACGATGGAGGCGTCGAAATCGCCCGAGCCGCCGATGTCGCCGCCGCCCTCGCGCTATTTCGAGCCCGGGCAGCGGTCGCGCGCCGACGCCTGACCATTCACCGCGAGCTGGTTGCGGACCTAGCGACGGTGGTGGCTCAGCGACGGGCAGGTGCCGCAGCTCGGCAGCGGGCAGCGACACTAGAACGCGACATCGAGACCAAGCGGCTGCTGCGCCAGCACGAACCGGGAAGCTTCAGCGAGGCCCGGCTGCTGGCGGACCTGTCGGCCGAGCAGCGTTCCGTTACCGAGGCAGCCTCGCAGCAGGCCGCTACCGTGGCCGCGATCGTCGAGCGCACGGCGGGAGCGGGACAGGTATCGGCGGAGCAGCTCGACGGGCTGTCCGTCGGCGACGTGGCCGACTGGCCGAGCGTGGCGGCCACTCCGTCGATGCCGGTGCCCGCTGCCCCGCTCAGTCAACCCGTCCTGGAGGCGGCAATGGAGCTGCAGCGGGCCCGTCTGGCGGCGGCCGAGCAGCGGGTCGACGCGCTGCCCGCCGTCAGCGTCAGCGCCAGCTACCACATCACCGGTGAGTCGGTGACCGCCTCTGCCAGCCTCTCTCTCCCCTTGTTGCGGGAGCCGACTCGCCTGGCAGCCCAGCGGCGAGCCAACGATGTAGCGTTTGCGAATCTGGCACTGGCGGCGGCACTGCACGACTACGCCACCGCGCATCGCGAGCTCGCCGACCGCGTCGAGGCGCAGCTGGCGGACGCGGCGTTCGCGGCGAACGAGGTGGAGATCTTCCGTCTGCAACTGGCCGAGACGCTGGCAACGGTAGACGCCGGTGTCAGCGACGCGGCCGCCGCCAACCAGGCGCGCTGGCAGCTCGACGACGCCGGGGAGGCCCTGCTGGCCACGCTGCTGCGTGCGGAGGTTCTCGCCGCCGACATCGCGGAGCTCCACCTGCTGGAGCGCATCGGCGCCGCCGATCTGGCGCGGCGCACCCTCGACGATGTATCCGGCGCGACAGAATGAAGCTCGTCGACGCCGCCACCCGGCGCCCGGTAACGGTAACGGTGTTCTTTGCGGCGTTGATGATCTTCGGCGTCGTGTCGTTCCCGAACCTACCCCTCAACCTGCTCCCGGAGCTGTCGTTCCCTACCATTACCGTACGAACGACATACCCGGGGGTGGCCCCGGCCGAGGTGGCCACGTTCGTAAGCGCGCCGGTGGAAGAGTCGGTGGGTATCGTCGCCGGCGTCGTGGCGGTTGGCTCGATATCGCGATCCGGCCTCTCGGATGTCGTCATCGAGTTTCAGTGGGGAACCGATATGGACTTCGCCGCCATCGATGTCCGCGACCAGCTGAGCCGTACTGGACTCCCTTTGGGCGCCGACTCACCCATCCTGCTCCGATTCGATCCATCGCTGGACCCGATCATGCGGCTCAGTCTTGCCTCCGGCGTCGCCGGCGAGCCGGGGCCCGACGAGCTGATCACGCTGCGGCGAGTCGCCGACGACTCGATTCGCCAGGCCCTGGAGAGCCTCGATGGTGTCGCCGCCGCGGTGGTCTCCGGTGGGGTGGAGGAGGAGATCCAGATCGCCGTCGATCAGCGGCGCGCCACGCTGCTGGGACTGTCGATTGGCCAGATCGCCTCCCGGTTGGCGCAGGAAAACGTAGACCTGACCGGCGGCACCATCGAAGATGGCGCCGCCTCCTACACCGTTCGCGTGCTGGCACGGCTGGTCGATCTGGAGCAGCTCGGCAATATCGTGGTCAGCCGGTCCGGCGATGCGCAGATCCGCCTGAAGGACGTCGCGCAGATCGCCCGCGGCTTCAAGGATCAGACCACCGTGTCGCGCACCGATGGGCGGCCGACAGTAGAGATCGCCGTGTTCAAGGAGGCTGCGGCCAACACGGTTGCGGTCGCGCGCGCAGTCCGGGAACGCCTCGCGACTGTGGAGCAGGAGGTCGGTGCGCTTACGCCCGTCGAGCTGCGGGTGGTCGCGGATCAGTCGCGGTTCATCGAACAGTCGATCAGCGACGTCATACAGGCTGCCCTGCTCGGCGGCGGCCTGGCGATCATCGTGCTGTTCCTATTCCTGCGGAAGCTGAGACCAACGCTGGTAGTGGGGCTGGCCATACCGATCTCCGTGGTGGCCAGCTTCTTCTTCATGTTCTTGGGTGGTGTGTCACTCAACATCATGTCCTTGGGAGGTCTGGCACTCGGCATCGGCATGCTGGTGGACAGCTCCATCGTGGTGCTGGAGTCCATCGACCGACACGGGCGGTCTGCGGGTCCCGGCGGGCGAGTGGCAGCTGCGCGTCGCGGTGGGGCGGAGGTCGGCTCGGCGGTGATCTCGGCGACCCTCACCACATTGTGCGTGTTCGTTCCGGTGGTGTTCGTCACCGGCGTCGCCGGACAACTGTTCATCGACCCCGCACTCACCGTTACCTTCTCGCTGCTGGTGAGCCTGGCGGCGGCCCTTACCGTCATCCCGATGACCGCGTCACTCGGCCACGGCGACCGTGCCGCTGGCGAGCCCGCCGCCGCGTCAGCCGCCGGCGCATCCAGCAGGATGGTGAGGCTGGCAGCCGGACCTCTGCGATTGGTCGTGGTGACGGTTCGGCTAGTGGCGGCCGGCCTCCGCGCGCTGGTGACCCCCGTGACGTTCCTCTTCGACCGCGCGTTCGCGTCGGTGTCTCGCGGGTATGCGGCGCTCCTCGGCGGCGCGCTGCGGGCGCGGTGGCTGGTGGTGCTGATCGCCGCCGGGCTGCTGGCCGGAGCGATTGCGCTGCTGCCGCAGCTCGGCACCGAGCTAATCCCCGACATCCGCCAGGGGACGTTGATCGCGGAGGTGGAGCTGCCCCCGGGAACGCCGGTCGCGCGCACCGACGCCGTGTTGGCGGCCATGCAGCGGGCGGCACTTGGCCTCGAAGCGGTAGCGCTTACCTACGCCACCGCCGGCTCGACCAGCGCCGGCTCCACGGAGATCCGCGCCAACACCGGGGAGCTACTCGTCGAGCTCGCCCCGGCGTTCCTCGGCACCAGCGAGGATCGGGCCCTCGCCGACCTGCGCGCAATTGCGGCGGAGGTCCCCGGTGCGGTTACCACCTTCTCTCGCCCACCGCTGCTTACCTTCGACGCCGCGGTGGAGGTGGAGCTCACCGGACTCGAGGCGGGCGAGCTGGAACAGGCGGCGGTCGACGTGGCTCGGCGCCTCCGCCAGATTCCCGGCCTTGCCGACGTCGCCGCACGGGTGTCGGGCACCAGCCCCGAGATTGTTCTTGGCTTCAACCGCGACCGCCTCGCCGAGCTCGGCATGACGGTGGAGTCCGTGGGCGCGCTGGTGGCGGACCAGCTGCAGGGCGTGGTCGCCACCTCCGTGGAGCGCGGCGGCGACAACGTCGACCTGCGCGTCCGGGCGGCACAGCTGATGGCCGCCGCCGGCGCGGAGCGTGCCGGAATCGACGAGCTCGGCACGCTGTTGGTCGCTACCTCCGAGGAAGTCCCCGTTCCTCTGGCGTCGTTGGCGACCATCGACCTGGCGCAGGGGGCCAACGAGGTGCGGCGCTCCGGGCAGCAGGATGTCGGGCTGATTACCGCCGGGCTCGGCCGGCGCGATCTGGGTAGTGTCTCAACAGACGTACGCGTGGTCCTGGACGACGTCGAGGAATCGCTCGGCGTGGTGGCGCGCGTGGGTGGCCAGTGGCAGGAGATGGTCGACTCGTTCGACAGCATGCAGCTAGCGCTGCTGCTGGCGGTGATTCTCACCTACCTGGTGATGGCTGCACAGTTCGAGTCGTTGCTGCACCCGCTCATCATCATGGCCGCGATTCCGGTTGGCCTGGTCGGGGTGGTAGCGGCGCTGCTGGTGACGAACGTGGCGGTAAGCTCGATTACCCTCATCGGGGTGGTGATGATGGCCGGAATCGTCGTCAACAACGCCATCGTGCTGGTCGACTACATCAACCAACTGCGTCGTAGCGGCGCCGAGCCGCTCGATGCCATCCGTGAGGCCGCCGGCGTCCGACTGCGGCCGATCCTGATGACCACTGCCACCACCGTCCTCGGCATGTTGCCGCTGACCCTTGCCGTCGGCCAGGGCTGGGAGCTGCGGCAGCCCCTGGCGGTAAGCGTCATCGGCGGCCTGATCTTCTCGACGTTCCTGACCCTGGTACTGGTGCCCGCACTCTACTCGCTGCTCGCCGGAGGCCCGCTGCGCGCCGCACCCACGCTGTCCGGTGCCGAGCAGGAGGAGTAGCGGTGTCATTCGCCTCCTACTCGGTGCGCCGCCCGTTGACGGTGCTGCTCGCAGTTGCCGCGGTGGCGCTGTTCGGCGTCCTGTCGATCGGCCGGCTACCGGTGCTGTTCCTGCCCGACACCAGCTTCCCGTCGCTGACCATCATCGCCGGCTACGGCAACTCGTCGCCGCGCGAGATCGAACGTCTGATTGCGGCGCCGCTGGAGGGTGCTATCGCCGGCACTTCCGGTGTCGAATCGATGTCCTCATCCTCCTCGAGCAACAACGCCCGCATCCAGCTCTCCTTCGCCACCGGGACCGATATGGGTCTCGCCGCCGCCGAGGTCCGCGACCGCATCGACCGGGTGCGCGGTCAGCTCCCCGAGGACCTCGGTTCCATCACGGTCCGCAACTTCTCGACCGGCGATCTGCCCATTGTGCAGTTCAGCCTGTCGATGCCGGAATCCGACTCGGATCTCGGCACCTTCGCCGAGGAAGTGGTTTCGCCGCGCCTGCTGCGTCTCGACGGGGTCGCGGACGTCGAAGTCCGCGGACTGCGCGGACAGGAGGCTGCGATAGAGCTCAGCGCGGCAACCATGGATGCGCTCGGCGTCCGCCCGTCGGATGTGACCGCCGCGCTGCGTAGCAACAACGTCAACGTGGCCGGCGGCTACCTACTGGACGGTGGGCGTCGCTACTTCGTGCGATCGGTAGGGGAGTTCACCGACCTGGCCGAGATAGCCGACCTGCCAGTCGGTGGCGACGGCGGCGCCACGGTGCGTATCCGCGACGTCGCCACGGTCAGCCTGACCACCACCGGCGAGGACACCGTGCAGCGCCTCAACCTGCTGGAAGCGCTGACGATGCGGGTGTTCAAGACCTCCACCGCCAACGTAGTGGCGGCCTCCGCCGAGGTGCGTGCCGCCCTCGCCGAGCTGCGGGAGGAACACGTCGAGCTGCAGACGTTCGTGTTCTCCGACCAGGCGGAGGAGATAACCAGCAGCCTCACCACGCTCCGCAACTCAGGGCTGATCGGCGGCGGGTTGGCGGTCCTGGTGTTGCTGGCGTTTCTGTGGAGCGTGCGCAGCACTCTGGTGGTGACACTGGCAATTCCGGTGTCCGGCGTGGCCGCCTTCACCGTCGTCTTCCTGCTGCGGGAGGTGGGCGGCCTCAACTTCACCATCAACATCATCTCCCTCAGCGGCCTGATGCTGGCGGTGGGCATGCTGGTGGACAACAGCGTGGTGGTGCTGGAGAACATCCACCGCCAGCGCGAGCTGGGGCTGCCGCCGCGGCTAGCGGCCAGCAGAGGCGCCGCCGAGGTCACCGTCCCGGTCCTCGCTGCGACCAGCACCTCGATCATCGTCTTCGTTCCCATCGTGTTTACCCAGGCATCGACCTTCGGCGCCTTCCTCTCCGACTTCGCAACCACCATGGTGGCCGCGACAGCGGCGTCCCTCATCGTCTCCCTCACACTGATTCCGGTGCTGTCGTCGCGACTGCCACGCCGCTCGGTGGACGCCGCTCATCACGAGGGGCACCGCGCCATGCGTCTGCTCAAGCGCGGCTACCTGGCAATACTGCGGTGGACACTGTCCCACCGATTGGTGACGGTGGTGACCATGCTCGCCGCGCTGGGCGGTGGCATCCTTCTGGTCACCCAAATCGAACGGGAGTTCGTGCCTCGCACCCCGGCGCGCCAGGTCTCGGTGAGTATTCGTGGCGAGAACGCTGCCTCGCTTGCCGACACCCGCGCCGTCTTCAACCGATTCGAGGAATCGCTGCTTCAGCGCGCCGACGAGCTCGAGGTTGGCGCCGTGTCGGCCAACTTCGACCAGCGTGGTGGCAGCGTGACGGTGTACTTGCGCGATGACGAGGCCAGCCGCCGCTCCACGGCGGAGGTCACCGAGGACATTCGTGCCTCGTTTCCGGAGCTGGCCGGCTACAGCTTCACGGTGGGGCGGCGCTTCGGCCGCGGCGGCGGCGGCGGCCTCGGCGTCTCGGTGGACGTGACCGGGCCGGATACCGAGGTACTGGCACTGTTCGCCGACGACATCGGCCAGCGCATCGCCGATATGGAGGGCGTCGACGATGTGGTCACCAACCTGGAGTCGGGGGCAGAACAGCTACTGGTCGGCGTGGATCGAGGTCGTGCCGGCGCCCTCGACGTAACGCCGGCACAGTTGAGCCAGACCATCAACTCCAACCTGAGCTCGTCCAACGTCGGCGCTCTGCGCACCGGCGGCCAGGACATACCCATCTTGGTGGCCATTCCGGCGGAGGAGAGGATCGAGGTTACCCAGCTCCCGCAGCTGGAGGTAGCCGGCGCGGGCGACGACGCCGACGCCGGGTCGGTGCTCCTTGGAACCGTGGCGAAGCTGGAGCGTACGGTGGGGCCGCGGACCATTCAGCGCAGCGGGGGCAATGAGATCGTGAGTGTTACCGCCAATACCGACCGGAGCGGCATGTTTCGCCTGCAAGGCGAGCTGCAGCAGGAGCTGCAGAGCGTGCAGCTACCGCCCGGGTACTCGGCCGAGGTGGGCAGCAGCTTTCGCCAGTTCCGCGAATCCGAGGCGGCGTCGCTGTTCGCGGTGCTCCTCGCGGCAGCCTTCATCTATCTAGTAATGGCGGCGCTGTTCGAGTCGTTCGTGCACCCGATCACCATCCTCATGTCGCTGCCGTTCTCCGTGCTCGGTGTGGCGGTGCTCTTCTACCTGTCTGGCACGACGCTCAGCGCCACCTCGTGGCTCGGCATCATGGTGCTGTTCGGGGTGGTAGTGAACAACGGCATCATCCTGGTCGATCGCATCAACCGCTTGCGGCTGGCTGGCATGAGCCGCAGCGAGGCCATTCTCGCCGCCGGCAAAGACCGGTTGCGGCCAATCCTGATCACTGCCGCCACCACCCTGCTGGGGCTATTCCCGATGATCGCCCCGCTGCTGTTCCCGGGCACCTTCGGGCCCATCGAAGGCCGCGCCAACCTGTGGGGGCCCATCGCGATGGCACTGGTGGGCGGCCTTACCACGTCGACATTCATGACGCTGGTGGTGATGCCGACCATCTACTCGCTGTTCGACGACCTGAGCGCCTTCGTGCGCAACGTGGTGCAAGCGGCAGCCGGCAGAGAGGTGACCGAAGTATGACAGACGTAACAGCCCGCCGAGTGGGCGCATGCCTCAGGGCGACATTCGCCTTGGGCAGTCTGGCCCTGGTCGCCTGCGGCAACCAGCAGCAGGGTGCGACGTTCGCTGGGGTAGCCGGATTCGGCGGCGGCGGCTCGACCATCACCGCGTTGCCCGTGGTTACCCAGACGGTGCAGATCGGCACCGTATCGAGCTTCCTGACCGCCACCACCACGCTCTCGGCGGAGAACAGCATCGACGTAATTGCCGGCGTATCCGGACCGGTGACGCAGGTGTTGGTCGAGGAAGGAGACGCGGTGGTCAGCGGTCAGCTCCTCGCCGCCATCGATCCCACCGATGCGGAGCTCTCCGTCCGCGAGGCGCAGACCCACTACGACAACGCCAAGCGCAGCTACGATCGCATTGCGGCACTTGCAGAGCGGAACGCCGCCAGCAACGAGGACGTCGAGAAACTGCTGTACGACCTGGAGATCCGCGAGCTCGCGCTCATCCGGGCTCGCCAGACGCTGGGGGATACCCAGATTCGCGCTCCCATCGACGGGGTGGTGGCCAACCGCGACGTGCAGGTTGCCGGCAATGTGGCGGCCAACGCCTCGCCATTCACCATCGTCGACATGGACCCACTGCTCGCCATCGTCCACATCCCGGAGGCGAAGCGAGCGCAGCTGCGAGCCGGCCAGCGGGTGATCGTCGCGCCGGAGCGAGGCAGCGAGGCGCAGGGTACGTTGGTCCGCATCAGCCCGGTGGTGGACCCGGGCTCCGGAACGGTGAAGGTCACCATCGAGGTCGCCAGCCACAGCTCCCTGCTACCGGGCATGTTCGTGACCATTCGGGTGCCGGTGGAAACACGCCGCGACGTGCTGGTAATTCCCAAGCGGGCGGTGCTGATCGAACGTGATCAGAACGTGGTGTATCGCGTTCGAGATGCGGGTGCTGTGCGCAGCCCGGTGGAGCTGGGGCTGTCGTCCGGCGACATCGTGGAAGTGCGCAGCGGCCTGGAGGCGGGGGACGCTATTGTGACCGTTGGGCAGGAGAGCCTGCAGGACGGGATGGCGGTGCGCGAAGCGGGACAACCGATAGCGGTCGCCGACGCCGACACGGACACCGACGCACCAGCGGACTCGCCGACGGCGGAGGCGCCGGCCCCACCACCCGCGCAGACCGGTACACCTGGGCAGCAGGGCAGTGCCCAGCGGGGTGCCCCCGGTGGCCGCACGTTCGACCTCGCGCAGATGCCGGCTCAGCAGCGGGAGCGGTTCGAGCAGCTGCTGCTGCAGAATGAGCAGATCAAGGCGGCCTACGAGCAGGCGCTGAAGGAGGACCCGGAGCTGGCGTCGGATACGGACAAGCGAGCTGCCTTCTTCACCGAGCAAATAGAGGCAGCGGGCGGCCCGCAGGCGCTGTTTGCCGGGCGTGGGCGAGCGCCCGGCGGTGGAGGTGGCGGCGGCGGCCGCGGTGGGCTTGGCGGCGGGCCGGGCGGCGGCGCGTTCTAGGGCGGGGGCGATCCCGTCGCGCGGCGACTCTACCTCAGGAGACGCGGCGCCCTGCTCTGGTAGGCTGCGGTGCATGAACGTCGGTCTGTTCACCGAGAGCTACGTTCCCCAGGTGAATGGCGTCGCCAATACCGTCCAACTCCTCAAGCGCGGGCTGGAAGAGCGCGGCCACACCGCCCATGTGTTCGCACCGACGGTGGCGGGACACCGCGATGATGAGGCCAACGTCCATCGGCTCCCGCAGCTGGCCTCGTTTCGCCCCGTCGAGAAGCTGCTCAAATTCGAGCTGGACTGGCAGATCCCCTCGCCGACGCTGAGCCGCTACCGCGCGGTGATGGATGCGCTGGACATCGTGCACACCCATCACATGTTCGTCATCGGGCTCGCCGCCGCACGCTACGCGCGACGCAGGTCGATCCCCACGGTGTTCACCAATCACACCAACTACGGGCAGTTTGACGCCATCATTCGATCGGGTGGGCTGTTCGGCTTGGCGGTGAGGCGCTGGTTCGGCGTCGTCTCCAACCTCACCACCGGCATGGTGACCCCTGGCCAACGCATGAAGGCGCAGCTGCGTGGCTTCGGGGTCCGAACGGAGATCACCACGATCCCCAACGCCGTAGACCTCAGCAAGTTCGGCGCACCGGCGGCCGGCGCGGTGGCGGCCTTGCGACAGCGCTACGGCATCGGTCCCGATGAGCGCGTCCTACTGTACGTCGGCCGGCTCTCCCGCGAGAAGAACCTGGTTTTCCTGCTGGAGAGCCTCGCACCGCTGCTGCGCGAGGAGGCAGACGTGCGGGCGGTGTTCGTCGGCGACGGTAAGCTACGAGCCGACCTCGAACGCGCCAGCCGCGCGCTCGGAGTGGCCGGACGCACGCTGTTTACCGGCTACGTCCCGTTCGAGCAGGTCCACGACTACTTCTACCTGGGCGACATGTTCGTGACCGCGTCGCTATCGGAGGTGTTCCCGCTAACCGTCATCGAGGGGCTGGCCGCGTCGCTGCCGGTGGTGGCGATCGACGCGGTGGGCACCGGCGACATCGTCGAGGATGGCCAGAACGGCCTACTGGTCAGCGAGGATCAGGAGGAGTTCGCCGCCGCCACCCGCCGCCTCCTCCAGGACCATGACCTGCGCCGCCGTCTGAGCACCGGTGCCTCCGCATCGGTGGGACGCCTATCGATAGCCAGCTGCGTGGACGCTCACCTCGCCCTCTATCGCAGATACCACGACGGCGCTGCCTATCCGTCGAACAGCTGCTCGAGCCGTCGCACGGTGTTGTGATTGCGGATGGTTACCTGCTGGTACGCCGGGAGCCCGGGCAGCCGGGTGAAGGAGGAACGGGTGACCTTGGCCCGCTCCACCGACCAGAAGATCACACCCGGGGCGGCCGTTGCCTGCTCGAGCCCCAGCCGAAGTGGTGGGAGGCTGGCCAGCAGCTCGTCCGATGCAACGCCAGGGAGCAGGAACAACGCATCGTGGCGATACCCTTCGGTAACGCCCCAGCTGTCGTGGGCGGCGCGAACCGCCGCCCGATAGTCGCCGTGCGACAGGACCACCGCCCGCACGTCGTAGCCGAACCGGCGGGCGAGCCCCGCCTC
>CAJWOB010000037.1 GCA_913043885.1 uncultured Spirochaetaceae bacterium
CGCCGTCGGGATTACCTCGACGAGCCGGTGCAGATCTCGGCTGAGCACGACGTGGCGCAACGCGTCGGCCTCGGCTTCGGTTGCCGCGAACGCGTCCAGTAACACACGGGAGCCGAGGTGGACGACGGCACCTGGCAGTCGCAGCTCGTCGAGCAGCCGGCACAGCAACGCCAGCGCCTCCAGGTCGCCCTCGTCCCCCTCGACGCCGACCAGCTCGGCCCCGACCTGATAGAACTCGCTGTGCGACAGGTCCCCGCCCTCCTGATGGCGGAGGATGGAGTCGTAGTAGCAAACGCGCAGCGGCAGCTGCATCGCGTCCAGCGCTACACCGATCTGTTTGGCCATGAACAACGTGGCGTCGCCGCGCAGCATCAACAGCTCGCCATCGCGATCGACCAACCGGTAGACGCGTCGCGCGTCCTCGTCGTCCAGCAATTGGCGGTAGCCGTCGAAGAAGTCGACCATTGGCGTCTGGATCGGCAGGTACCCCCACGAGGTGAACAGTCGGTCGATGGCGGCCACTACCTGGCGGTGGGCGTAGGCATCCTCCAGCAGCAGCGTCTCGGCACCGCCGGGAAGCTGCAGGCGCGTATTGGACACCACTGGCGGTGTGTGTGATCGGCTCATCTCTCATCTCCCCGCCGTCCCCGCAGCACGTCGTCGCAGCGGCTCGGCGGGTCGGCGGCTACCTCAATCTGTTTCGCCGAGCAAGGCCTTGAGTTGCTTGATCTCCGCGAGGAGCCGGTTGCGATCCAGGCTCTGGAACCGTTTCGGCAGCATCTCACGACTGGTGCACTCCAGCACCGCCACCAGATTCTGCAGCTCGATCTCGTGCGGATACGCCGGCGGGACGAAGTCCTGCATAGTCTGTTCGAGATCGTCACTGGTGACAACAACGTGCTTGTTGGTCGCCGCCGTGAATTTCGCCCGAATCAGGATCGACTCCAGATCCGCTCCCGAGAAGTCGAAGCGGTACTTCTTGAACAATCCCGCTATCTGCACCTTCTGGGTGCGCACCTGCAACTTGTCGATGAGGGTACGGAACAGGTGCTCCTTCTCGGCCATCGTGTCCGGATAGAACAGCGACAGATGCTCCTCCGCCCGTCCCTGCCGCTTGATGTCGATCGGCAGCAGGTCGGGGCGACACGTAATCAGGAACCAGATGATCTTGCCGCGCAGCTCGGTGTCGCCCATGAACGAGGCGATCTGGGCGAAGATGCGGTTGGAGGTGCCGGAATCGCCCTCCATGTTGCGGTCGCCCAGAAAGGCATCGGCCTCGTCGATCATCACTCCCACTGGGGCCATGGCCTTGAGGATGCTCAACACCTTCTCCAGATTGGCTTCGGTCACTCCCTGCCACTTCGAACGGATGTTGCGCAGCTTCACCATTGGGATGCCGATCTCCTTGGTGAAGGCGTTGACCATGAATGACTTGCCGGTGCCTACCGGCCCTGCCAGCAGGTAGCCCATCGGCAGCACGTCGGTGCGACCCTCCTTGATGGCCTTGGCAGCGCTCTTGAAGCGCTTCTTGACGAAGTCGTGGCCGGAAATGGAGGAGAGGTCGTACTCGGTCTCGATGAACTCGAGCAAGCCGCTGGCCTCCGCTTCGATCATCTCCTTCTTCTTCTGGCGCAGGTAGGGCAGGTCTATCTCGCGGTTTTCCTGGAACGACTCCGCGGCCAGCTGATTGAGGTTCACCAGGTTGAGGCCGCCCGTGACCTTGGCCAGGGTTGCCGGGCTGAGGCCGCGATCGAGGATGACCTTCTCGTTGTCGTCCAGGAATCCGACGAACTGTTCGCGCACATGCTCGTCGGGGAAGGGGATGTTGACCTTTACCGTGCTCGGTGCCCGCACCAACCGCGGGCTGATATCGGCCAGATTCTCCGTGAGCAGGATGATGGATACGTCGCCCTGCGTGAGGATCGGATCGTGGGCCCACCGATTGAGGGTCACCAGGCAGTAGCGATCCTCGTCGGAGTAGCGGGAGATCTCGGTGTTGGGGATGATCGTCTCCGCATAGTCGATGATCAGCACCAACCGCTTGTTGGACGCGACGGTGTCGAAGAAATAGCGTTCCAGGTTCGGCAGCGCCACCGTCGGGTCGCGCGCCAGCAGCGTGGAGGCGCGGTGGGCGGCAGCACCGCCGCTTGCACCGTTGGCCGCGCTGGCAGCCGTGCTGGTGCCGTTGCCACCATTCGAGTAGCTGCCGTTGCCGTTCTGCAGTGCGAGCGCCGCCAGATACTCGTTCTCCATCTCCGGGCTACAGAACGAGACACCCGACGAGCGGTCGTAAAACGCGATGATGTCGCGATTGCCGAACAGCACCTCCGATACGTAGTCCTGGATCTTGGCGAAGTTGAACTCGCCTTCGTTCATCTTGTGCGGCAGGAAGTCGCGGATGTTGCCGTGCAGGATGTAGAGATTGGCGGTCTTCGAGCAGTACTTGTAGGACAGCTCTTGCGCCCAGGACGGCAGGACGCGGATAAATGGCAGATTCTTGACGATGAGCTGCTCGGCCATATCCCCTCCCAGGTATAGCGTCGCTCTCTCGGGACAGCGTGCCAGTCTACGGCAGACTATGTGCGGCGCCGATTCAGGTCAACATCTCCTACAACAGGCGCATTCGACGCGCTTCCCCGGTCAGGAACGCGTTCCAGTACTCGTTCTCCAGGTAGTCGGTGCGCTCCTTCGGAGCGAGGATGCGCGCGGCCCGCTCCCGCAGGTGGGCGACACCGCGTCCGATTACGAGGGCGTGGTCGTCACCGCTGCCACAACCGCTCTGCGCGGCGCTGACGCGGGCAAGGATGGCGTGCAGGGACACCAGCGACGGGTCCAGCCCGAGCTGGTCCTCTCGGCCCAGTTGTTCTATCCGCTCCCAGGCCGAGAGAGGCTGGCGCTCGGCTAGCTCGGCGCCGATCAGCATCTCCAGCAGCTCGGCGTAGCGTGGTGCGGAGCGCACCGCCAGCCTATGGCAGTAGCCCTCTACCGAGGCGAACCCCGTCTCCCAGCTGGGGCCCTCGGCCGGAAAGCGTGCCACCCTCCACTCGGTGCGCACCGTCGCCAACAGCGGACGCGCGGCCGTACGGTCTCCGGCTAGGTAGAATGCCTCGGCGAGGAACAAGGCGCGCTCCAGCTCCCCCGCACCGCCGCCGGCATCCAGCGCTTGCAGTTGGCGAATCGCCAGATGAGGCTGGCCGGCGAAGGTGAATGCGCGGGCCACCCATCGATTCGCCACCGCAGCTGCCGGCTCCAGGTCGAACACCTCGCACACCGCCAGGCACTGCTGGTACGCCATCACTGCAGCACGGTAGTCGCCGGTCGCCTGACTCACCCGTCCCATAAGGAAACAGAACATGGCTTCCCAGCCGCGCCGCGCGCTTCTTACCGCCAGCTCCCGCCCCGCCCGGGCGAGTGACATCGCCTCGTCGAGCTTGACCGCCAACAGCGCGGCCACCGCCTGTAGCGCCGCTGCGCGCACCAGATAGGGTCGGCCGCGACCGCTGTCGTTGTAAGCGAAGCGCAGATACCCCACCGCCTCCTCCAGCTTGCCGGCGGCCAGCATGGCGGCGGCGAGGTCGACGTACGCCTCCTCCGGATCGGGGGACTCCGGACCGCGAGCCAGCGCCTGCTGATTGGCCGAGAGAGACTCCTTGGCCGTGGCGAGCGCGCCATCGGTGTCGCCGGCCTGTAGCTCCGCGCGGGTGCGGCTGGAGAGGAGTAGCGCCGCCAACTCCGGCGTAGGCGCCGCGTCCGCCCGCGGTGCGCTGCCGTGCGCGGCGGGGCGGCGGCCGGCGCTGGCCGCCGAGGTGTCACCGATGAGGGCGGACTCTCGGCGAGCGCGCTCCTCCATTACGGCCACGAAGAAGTCGAGGGCCGCGCGTTCGGCTGGCGCCAGCCGATCACGGATGCGGCTGATGTGACGCGGATCCAGCAGCTGCGCGGCGGCGGGCGCCGCTGCCTCCTCCAGCCGGCGCTGTACCGCGGCAAACAGCGCCCCCGGTGCCGGCGACGGGTCGTCGTGTCGTGACAGATGCATGAATAGCATCACGTGGTTGGTGAGGTCGCCCCGCCGCCACAGTGCCAGCATCATCTCCCGCAGCTGGCGGGAGAGCTGTTGGCCGCGCGGGCCGAGTGACTCCTGCAGCCGCGGGATGAGCCGCGGAAATGCCCCCACCATCTGTGGCCAGGCATCCGCGAGGCCGACCTCGGCGATGGCATGGAGGGTGCCCGGCACCTCGTCCACGGCGTGACCCGAGGCAACCAACAGCTGCGCCATGTGCTCGGTGCGCAGCAGTCCGGCCCCCAGCTGCGCCACCAACAGGGCCTCGCGCTGCACCTCCGGTAGCGCCTGGGCCACCCGCCACGCCGCACCGTCCACCGATGCGGGCAGCGACGCCGCCAGACTGCGACGCGTCACCCAGCGCCATCCGTCCGCGGTGCGCTGCAGCTTGCCGCATCCCTCTAGATAGCGAAGGTAGATCTGCATGCGCCGCAAACGGCCCGCTGTCAGGAGGGTCAGTTGGTCCACCACACGGGCCGGCACCACCGCACCTCGGTGGCGTTCGGAGATTAGCTGCTGGGTGGCGGCGCGGCTGAGCGGCCGCAGCGTCACATGGCGTGGCTTGAGCGCACCGAGCTCACGCGGCAGTGCGCTCGCTACCGATAGGAGGACGATGCTCTGTGGCAGCTGGAGGAGGTCGCGGAGACCGCGGACCAGCGCCCGCAGCGCCGCGGGGTGGTATTGGTCCACGTCGAGGCACACGATCGGCGCCGGCAGCCCCGCAGCGCCACGCTCCCTGGCTCCTGCCAGGAGCAGCAGCTGGCTCGCAGCCACCAGCTCCTGGAACGCACAGTCTGGGTAGCTGGCGCCGGCAACGTCCCCTGCCGGCGCCTTCGCGCCGGTCAACGCGGCAACCACCGGTGCCACTTCGTTCCATATCGCCAACTCCGCGCCACTGAGAAATGGGGCAACGCGGTCCAGCTCGGCGTCGCCCAGCAGGTTCAGGAAGGGGTGAACGGGTGACCTTCGACCCGGTAGCACACCCAGCCACGGCATCCGCTTCTCGCCCTCGTCGCCCACCAGCTCTGCGGCCGCCCGCTGCAGGTAGCGCCGCACCGCAGAGCGGTCGGTACCTGCTACAACCACCGCCCCGAGCCCGGCGCCGGTATTGAGTCTTTGCTCTACGGCATCGAGAATACGAGACAGGTCCTGCCGCCGGCACCAGAACCAGTCGCGGGCTGACGCATCCGCCTCGGCGACACCCGCAGGGGCAACGGCCACCAGCCTCCACAGGGCGCCGTGCGGCCGCCAGTGACCGGCGGTGGCCAGCAGCGGTGCGGCTGCGCCGTCAGCGAACACGCCACCGGCGCCAGAGACCCCGGCGCGGTCGATGGCCCCGCTCATGCGACGCGCCGTCTGCGCCACTATCGGCATCGCAGCTTCCTCACCGTCCGTCGAGAGCAACACCGCGTGGCCAAACAACCGCTCGGCGTACCGTTCCAACTCCTGTTCTAATTGCACCGCTGCCCGCAGCGCGGCGACGCTACCGCCGCGCTCGGCCGGGAACGCGCAGTGCATACCGCCGCGGGTGGTGGCCGCCCATTCGGCTCCCCGGCGCAGGGCGATCTGCAGCAGTGGCTCGGTTAGAGTGGTTGCGAGCTCCGGGTCGATCTTGCCCAGCTGGCTAAGGTTGCGGACCGCCGCATGAACGACCACCCGGGTCGCCGCTGCCGCCACTTCTCCGGGCTGGCCGGTGACCGCTACCAGTGCTCGTAGCCGACGATGTCTTGGAGTGACTTGCGCTCGCGGGGCGGCCGCTCGTCAGCGGCGTAACCGAGGGTAACGAGCGACACCACCCGCATCGCATGAGGGACGCTGAGGAGATCTTTCACGTCGAGCTCGTTGAAGGTGGTAACTGCGCACGAATCCACGCCATCGTGGCGGGCCTGCAGCATCATAAACGCCACCGACACGGCAAGGTCGATGGGATACGAAAGCTGCCCGTTAGGCATGCGATAGTCGATGTTGGTGGTGCAGGCGGCGATGATTACCGGCGCAGAGGCTACCTGCTCTTGGCCAAACGCGGCGTCCGCCAGCTTGCGCCGAAGGTCTGCCTTGGTAGCGACCACAAACCGCCATTCCTGTCGGTTCTTGGCAGAAGGTGACTGGCGCGCGGCATCGAGGACGCGATGCAACGTGTCCTTGCCGATATCCTTGGAGGTGTAGCCCTGTGCGCTCCAACGCTCTTCGATCTCGGGTAGCATCGGCATCGTTTCGTCCGAGGACACCAACGTGCCAGGCATCACCGCTCCAGACTGCGCTGGTGGGCGCGCCGACGGCACGTCGCCGGTCGTGCGACCTAGTGGAGGATAGAGTAAGCACATGGCTGCTGCAAGAAAGGTGATGGCAGCCGTGGCGACCGCGGCCGTCCTCGGGCTCCCTGTGCTCAGCTCGGCGGATGCCGCGACCTTCGACCGCGAGGTGGCGGCCCTTGCCGCCGCAGGAGCGCGTGGTGAAGGCTCTGACGCAGAGCGTGCGGCCCTCGAGCTCATAGCGGCGCGCGCCACCGCGTGGGGCGTAGCGCCGCAGATCCGGGACTTCTCGGACGCCAGCTTCGCCCACTCCTTCTCCCGCATTGTCGAGGTCACCATCCCCGGCAACAGCGAAGGCACACTGGTGATCGTCGTACCCCTGGGTGGCGCGCAGTCCGCGGCGCAGGACGTGAGTATCCCGTTCGGCCTGGCCATGGTCGACGCGGCGGCCCGTGCGGTTCCGCCGGTAACGGTGACGGTGCTGTTCGCAGGCGCCGAGCGAGGTCCCAGCGCGGACGCATACCCGCTGGGGAGCCGTCTCTTCCTGGAGCACTTTCAGCCCACCGGACCGGTTGCGGTGGTGTACGTCGACCTGGTCGAGGTACCGGGGCGAGTCGCCTTGATCAGCGGGACCGCCGGCGAGGTCAGCCCATTCTGGCTGATCGACGGCGTAAGCCGGGCGCTCAGCAGCGCCGACCTGTTCTTCCGAGTGCGCGGCAACGAGACGCAACTGTTGCGGATGGGCCTGCAGTCCACCCCCCAACTGGAGCCCTATCTACAAGCCGGTTTTCCGGCGGTGCAGCTCACCAGCACCGGTGCCGAGGCTACCGATCAGGAGCAAGAGCTGTGGCCCGCCCGGGTCGACCGGTTCCTCGGCGCACTGCTGGCGTCCTTCGGCGAGGGGGTCCCCACGGAGTGGGATCGCCACTTCCTCTTCTTTCAAGTGCAGGGGCTGTTCGTGCCGCTCCGTGAGCTCACCTACTTGCTGCTGGTTCTGGGCGTGTTCGCGGCCGCCATATCGCTGGCATTCGTGTTTCCGGAGCGCATCCGCCGCTACGCGCGGGCCATCCGGCGCAACGCACTGCGGCTGCTCGCCACCGCTGCGCTGCTGTTTGGGGCGCTGTGGGCCAGCGGGGTGATGCTGCAGACCCTGCTGTCGGTGCGCGGCCTTTCCACCCTGTGGCAGGTGCAACCGGGGCTGTTCTTTGCCGGCAAGGTCACGCTTACGTTGATGATTGCAGGTGGGGTACTGCTGGCTGCCCGCCTGCAGGTGGCGCGCCGCATTCTTGGGCCGCTCACCGATCGCCACCCGGCACCCGGCTACAACACTGCGGCGGCGCTGACGCTGCTCCTTGTCGATATCGTGGTAGTCGGCATCGTCGACATCTCGTTCTCCTACTATTTCGTGTGGGCGTTCGCGTTCACGCTTCTATTCAGCGTCTCCCGCAGCGTGTGGCTCAAGTCGCTCTGGCTGGTGGTAGCCCCCTACTGGATCGTCAAGACACTGGTGGAGCTCCTTCAGCTACCGGCGATGCGGTTCGCCGAAGCGGTGCTCTTCTCGCCGGTGTGGGGGGCCGCGGTCGGTTCGCTAGTTCTGGTGCCGTTCGCCCTCATGACGCAGCGCGTGGTCGCCATGCTGCCCCATCGAGGCCGGCGGAGGTGGGCGACGGAAGTCGGCCGTCGGGTGCTGGTGTCGGGTACGCTGGCGCTGACCATCCTCTCGGTCGCCGGCGTGCTATCGGTATGGCTCTACCGGCCCTATGGACCGCGGGTGCCACAGCCGGTAACCGCGCGCGCCATCGTCGACGCGGCCGATGGGAAGGCCCGTGTCGAGCTGCGGAGCCCGGCTCCGCTGGGACCGATGATGGTATCGCTCGGGGCAGTGGAGATCGCCGTCGATACCGGCCGCAACGCGCACATTGCGACCCCGACGCGGGCCGGCCCGGCGACGCGCGAGCCGCTGGTGGAGGTGACGCAGGAGTCGGTGGCGTTCCTGCGCCGGCAGGTGGTGGCGATCACGTTACAGCCACAAGGCAACGCCAGCCGAATCGGGCTGCAACTGGTCGGTCCTGCCGACTTCGTGCTATTCGACTCCAACTTCCCGTTTCAACGTCAGAACGAGCGGAGCTACACGGTCTTGGTGGGTCGCGATCCGCCCTCTCCACTGCGCGTCGAGCTGACCCTCCCTGCCAACACCGAGTTCGCGCTCCGCTACCAGGTGAGCTTCGCCTCGCCGCCGCTCCCGCTCGTGGTGCGCGCCGAGGACGACCGGACGCTGAGCGTGGACGGCAGCGTGACGGTCGCCGGGGTTGCAGAGATCCGCACCTAGTGCCCGGCGGCGACCAACAGGTGCTGCGCTTCTTCCACGTCGACTTCGACGCCTTCTACGCCGCGATCGAACAAAGGGATAACCCGCAGCTGCAGAGCAAGCCGGTCGTGGTCGGCGCTGCGCCCGGACGCCGCGGAGTGGTTGCAGCTTGTTCGTACGAGGCGCGCAGCTACGGGATTCACTCAGCCATGCCGATCGGCCAGGCGCGGCGACTCTGCCCCCACGCGGTGTTCCTACGCCCGCGCATGGACGTGTACGTGGAGGAGTCGCGTCGACTCATGACGCTCCTCGGTCGCTACTCGCCGGACGTACAACAGGTCTCGATAGACGAGGCGTTTGTGGACGTGGCCGGCCTGCAGCGGATGTGGGGACCGCCAATGGAGCTGGCCAGGAGCATCCGTAAGGCTACCGTGGACGAGCGTGCCTTGAGGGTGTCGATCGGCGGGGCCAGCTCCCGCTACTTCGCCAAGCTCGCCTCCGCTCAGTGCAAGCCGGATGGCCTCCTGCTGCTGGAGCCTGGTACAGAGCGCGAGTTCTTGGCCTCGCTGCAGCTCACCGATCTGTGGGGCGTTGGCGCCAGCACCATCGAGCGGCTGCACGACCGCGGCGTGCGTAGCGTCACCCAGCTCCTCGGGCTCGACCGCACCACCAGCGAAGCGATGTTGGGAGAAGGTGCCAGTCGCTACCTGTCGACGATAGCCGCTGGCAGCGACCCCGGGGTATTCTCCCGGCGGCGGCGAAGTCACAGCGTCAGCAGCGAGAGCACCTTCGCCAGCGACACCTCGAGCCGGCCTGCGCTCCGCAAAGTGTTGCTGAGCTTGTGCCACCGGGTCGTGGACCGTATGGCCGAGCAGGGAGTGGAGTCACGCACGTTGGTAGTGAAGGTGCGGGACGCCAAGTTTCGCACGCGAACCGTCCGCCGCAGTCGCGACCGGCCATTCGCTTCGGCTGCGGAAGCCTATCGCCACGCCTGCGAGCTGCTCGAGCTGCGATGGGACGGAAAGGTTGCGCTACGGCTACTTGGCGTTGGCTTCGCCGATGTGCGGCTGATCGAACCGGGGCAAGGCGACCTGTTCGACGACCGCGCCGCGCGTGTGCGGACAGTCGAGCGCACCGTGGCGCGGCTGGCGAAGTCAACCACTGCGCCAATAACCAAGGCCAGTCTGATGCGCCACCGACCGCCCTGAGCGCAGCGGCAGCGGCTACAGCCGCGCGTGCAACTCCAGCGCGTCCTCAAGGTCACGCTGATCGTCGCGACTCAGCGTCGGCTGCGACCGCAGCAGGTCGATGGCCTGCTGGACCAACAACGCCGCCTCCTCCCGGTCGGTCAGCGCGGGGATGTCGACCTCTCCTTCTTACAGCGCGGAGAGCTCCAACCCGCGCCGCTCGTTCTGAGCACGGTCGCGCTTGCGCCGTTGCTCGCGCTCCCGCCTGGCCTGACTCCAGTTCCGCTTGTGCAGGTGCTTGGCAAGCTCGGTGTAGTAGTCGGGGCGCACTTCCTCGACCTCGCCAGACTCCGGGTCAGCCTCGCGCAGGTCGATGGCGCGACGACCGAAGGACACCGCCCAGTCCGTGTTGCCGAAGCTCAGTGGGAACCCTGGCAGCTGCTCGTACATCGAACCGAGCACGTAGTAGGTGGGAGCGAACTCGGGCGCGCGGTCGATTACCTCGCGCAGTAACTGGCGCATGCGACCGGCGGCGCCGAGCGCGTTGAGCACCCCCCTTGTCTGTCCCCACTTCCCGATGGAGGCCGACTTCCAGTAGTAGCCGAGGTGCAGGTCCGGAGCGGCGGCGATGGCCTGGTCAGCGTGCGCCTCTCCCTCTTCGAACAGCGCCAGCAGCTCGGCCTCGGTTGCGCCTCGCTCGAGGAGGTCGTCCCCCATGCCCACGTGTACGCGCGCCGCACGCCAGTGCAGCTCCGCGCGCTCGGCGTCCGAGCGAGCGTCCGGCAGGGAGCGCTCCAGCAGTGCTAGGGCATCGGCGTGCCGTCCGGCCTCGTCCAGATCGTCGATCTGGTCCAGTACCGGCTTGAGCCCCTGGGCAGCGACGAAAGGGCCGACCATCACCGCCGCCGCGGCGAGGACTGTCGCGCAACGGCGTGCCCGACCGGCGGCAGCATCTGACGCCGCTGGGCCGGCCTGTACCCCACCCACTCGCGACGAGCGGGTGGGTGAGAGTGGGATCAGCGTCTCTGGCTGCGACGGACGCCGCGCTGCGTGTTGACCTCCGCCACCGGGCGAGTGACTCCGGTCTCGAGAACCTCCATCGCCATCACCATTCTGAGCGTGTACTCGATACCCGACTGCAAGTTGGCTTCCTGGCTAAATCCAAATCCGCCCGACACCACGGTGATGAGGCGGACCCCCGCGGGCACCAACACCGGCTGGCCCGCATCCATGGGCTCGCCATCGATTAGCAGCTGCAGCTGACCCCGGGCGACGCGGGGGTCGCCCAGCCGTTTGTTGAGGAACCGATCCGGAAGATCGACGATGAGGGTCGCCAGCGCCGGCGACAGCTCGAACTCGTAGAACTGCCGCGCTTGATTGCTGACGGTGAGGGTAGCCGCGAGGGGCAGGAATCCCGGCGCCTCCAGCTGTAGCTGATACTCGCCGGCGACGATCGGCAGCGTTACCGGAGTCTCCCCGCGCTCCTGACCGTTGATAAACACCATCGCGCCGGTGTTGGCCGCAATGCTCACCTGGCGGGTGGCCGGTCGCGTGGCGCGGGCAGCCGTGAAGTCGATCTGGAACGCCTGGCGGCCGGTGCTGGTTACACGGATAGTGCGGGTGACAGCTGCCCGCCCGGCGGCCTCGAGGCGAACGTTGTAGTTGCCGGCGCGCAGTCGTAGCGTCAACGCCGTGGTGCCGCGCCGCTGCCCATTGACGAACACAGTGGCACCACGCACGTTCGACTGGAACGTCACTTGCGGCACCACCACCTGTGCCAGCGCGTCGGTTGCGATGAGGGTGAAGCAGAGTACGGCGGCAGCGACCGTCAGCGACCGTCTCGAGAGCCTTCTTGGGGACTTCATGGCAGCGCTAGAACGATAGCGCCGCCGCCGCCGGTTTTCAATCTCGCCCCGCCCGCGGTCTGTACTTACTTACCCATAAGCAACTTAGTAGACGCGAGAAATGTAGCTTCCGGTCAGGCCGTCCACCGACTTGATCCACCCGAGAAATTTCTGCGCCTCGCGTTCGTTGAGGTACGGTCCGACTCGGACCCGATAGAACAGGGAGTCGCCACTGTTGCGCGTGGTGATGCGGCTGGCAACACCGAGGTCCCGAAGCTGCCTATCTACCGAGTCGGCACGGCCGCGGCTGGTGAAGCTGGCCACCTGGATCCAGTACTCGACACTCGGGGTGCTGGGCGCCGCGGCGGCGGAAGCGCGCGCGGCGCAAGACGCAAGGCTCGCTGCCGAGCCGCGCGATGAGCGGGGGGCCGAACAAGCTCTGGGTGGCCTACCTCGACGGCGAAGGCGTGAGTGTCCGCGGCCGGAGCCGGTGCGATCGGACTGTGTCGCTGCCGCTCATGTC
>CAJWOB010000038.1 GCA_913043885.1 uncultured Spirochaetaceae bacterium
GCCGCTGCGCACACAAGCAGCTTGGGTCAGCGCGCGACGGAACAATGAGCGCGAGCTTTCCACTACAGCGCTCTGTGATGAGAGTGCCAGACCGTTGGCATGGCGGGCAGGCAGCGCTGGAGGAATGTGGCGGGCGCGCGCGCGGCCAGCCTGGAAGATGACGAGGGCAAACGCTTTGACGCACCGGTTGAGCTGAGTGAGTTGCGTCGTCTGCTGGCGGCCAATCCGGCGGCCCGACTGGTGGCTGGCAGTACCGATCTGGCACTGGAAATCACCCAGCAGTTGAAGACGCTGCCGCAGCTGATTTCGGTCGAGCAGATTGCCGAGCTGCATGCGTTGAACAGTGACGAGCAAAACCTGACCATCGGGTCGGCTGCCACCTACAGCGAATTTGGCCCCACCCTCAGTGCCGACTGGCCAGCCTTTGCCGGCATGCTGGAGCGCCTCGGCTCACTGCAGGTGCGTAACCGTGGCACCCTGGGCGGGAATATCGGTAACGCCTCGCCCATCGGTGACATGCCGCCGCCGCTGATTGCCCTTGGTGCGCAGATCCAGCTCGATGGCGCCGACGGCGAGCGCTGGCTGGCGCTGGAAGACTTCTTTGTCGACTACAAGAAAACTCTGCTGGCGCCGGGCGAATTTATCCGCGCCGTGCAGGTGCCGCGCCCGCAAGATAACCAGCGGCTGTTTATCTACAAGATTTCCAAGCGACTGGATGACGACATCTCGGCGGTGCTGGGCGCCTTCTGGCTGCAGTTTGAAGGTGACACTGTCAGCGATTGCCGTCTGGCCTTTGGCGGCATGGCGGGTATCCCCAAGCGTGCCACCGGCGCCGAAGCGGCCCTGCGTGGTGCGCGCTTTGACGAAACCGCCGTGGCTGCCGCGCAGGCGGCGCTGGCAGCGGCGGTCGATGGCATCGAGCCGGCGCTGCGCGCGGCCCTGGAGCGGGCGGTGGACAACGTGCGCGCCTATCAGCAGCACATCCGTCCCCAGGCGCCGCCGCCTCTCAGCCTGGCTGGTGCGGAGGTAGGGTTGCGCTTCACTCCCGTTGCCAGCGCCGGGCTGTTGGTGCCGGGTGGGTCGGGTGCCTACCCCTCCACGCTCATCATGCTCGCCGTTCCGGCACAGGAGGCCGGGGTGGGCACCCTTGCCGTCGCCACGCCGCCTCGCCCAGGCGGAGATCGGCCTGAGGTGGATGCCACCGTTCTGGCGGTATGCCGCATGCTCGGCATCGAGATGGTCTATCGAATCGGTGGCGCGGCGGTGGGCGCAATGGCTCTGGGGACCGGTCACATTCGGCCGGTAGAGATGCTGGCCGGTCCCGGCAACGTCTACAGCCAGCAGGCCAAGCGGCAGTTGTACGGTCAGGTGGGAGTCGACGGCCTATACGGACCTAGCGAAGTGATGCTGTGGGTGGACGAGACCGCCAACCCGGAGTGGGTGGCTGCCGACGTCTTGGCGCAGGCAGAGCACGATCCTGGGTCCGCGCTGGTGGTGGCCAGTGACGATGCGGTGCTCGAAGCGGTGGCCTCCGCGATTGTCGCGCAAAGCGCCGGCCGCCAGCGGCGCGATGCGATCGCCGGAGCGCTGGCGCAGTGGTGCGCGTTGCTTCGGGTCGCCGATGCGGAGCAGGCGCGGGCCACCATCGATCGTGTCGCCCCCGAGCATCTGACCATCGCCTGTCGCGGGGGTGAGCAGGAGGTGGCGAGGATTCGCCACGCCGGGGCGATCTTCGTGGGCGACCAGACGCCGGTGGCGAGTGGCGACTCCCTTGCCGGCCCCAGCCACTGCCTGCCTACCGGCGGGACGGCCCGCTTCGAGTCCGGCTGTAGCGTGTACACCTTCTGCAAGCGCACCAGCCTGGAGCGCTATCCAGCCGGGCTACCCGCGCAGGCAATCGACGACATCGTCACCATTTCGTCCGCGGAAGGGTTCGAGGCGCACGCCCATAGCGCCCGGGTGCGCCACCGGCCCGATTGACGCCCAGACCGCGTCGGTCCCGGCGTCAGTCCGGCAACGGCACCACCAGGATCTTGGCGGCAGCGCTGGCACCCAGCGTCAGGGTGCGGCTGCCGCCCAGGGTGACCGACAGCGAGTCGGCGTCGTCGTCGCGGCGGTCGACCCGTATCCGGGTGCCGGGTACCAGGCCTTCTCGGTCGGCGAAGCGCAGGAAATTGGCATCCTGGTCGGTGACGCGGACGATCCGCAGCTCGTCGCCGGCGCGTCGTGCGGCAAGCGCCTCGAAGTGAGTCTCGTCGATGTCCCCGGCTACCGTGGGGATGGGATCGCCGTGCGGATCTACGCTGGGGTGGCCCATGAGCTCATCGAGGCGATCGAGCACCTTGTCCGAGATGGCGTGCTCCAAGGTCTCCGCTTCGCGATGCACCTCGGACCAATCGAGCTTGAGCACCTCGACTAGGAATAGCTCGACCAGGCGATGGCGGCGCAGCACGCTCAGTGCCAGAGCCTGGCCGCGCGTCGTCAGCTGGGTGCCACCGCGTGGCTCGTAGCTAATCAGCCCGGATCGCGCCAGCCCCTTCACCATCGAGGTGGCGGTGCCGGGTGAGACCCCAACCGCGTCGGCCAGACGCTTCATAGGCACCTGCTCCTCCGGCGCGCCGCGCCCCTGCAGGTAGATGTGTTTTATGTAGTTCTCGACCGTGCTGCTATGCGTGCGGTCCTGGTCGTCGGCAGTGCTGGACTCCGTCGAAGGAGAGTCGGTCACGGCTTGCGGCTGCCCGCTCCCGTGCCGGCGTCGGCGTCGAGTCTGTCTAGCAGGTCGGCCGCCTCCAGTGCGGCGAGGGCTGCATCCCAGCCCAGGTTCTTCTTGAGGCCAGCCCGCTCCTGCGCCTGCTCCACGGTAGCGGCGGTAACCACCCCGAACGTGATCGGCTTGCTGGCGGCGGCGGCGGCACGCTCGAGGCCTGCCGCTGCCGAGGCGGCGATATGCAGGTGGTGATCGGTGCTGCCCTGGATTACCGCGCCAACGGCAATTACCCCCGCTAGCCGGCTCCGCTGCGCCAGCCGGCCGGCTACCAACGGGAGCTCGAACGAACCTGGCACCCAGGCGAGGAGCAGATCGTCGTCGGCGACGCCGTGGCGTCGCAGGCAGTCGCTGGCACCGTCCACCAGCGCGCGGGTGATAGTGAGATTGACTCGCGCGGCGACTATTGCGAACGCGCGGCCGCTCCCGTGGAGCTGGCCTTCGATCACCCTCACCCGTTCATCCCCTGGTCGCCATTCGCTACCCGCAGGCGGCTGGACGGCTCGACATAGCGACATATTTGCTCCACCGAGACTATCGGCAGGTGGTGCGCTGCCGCGAGGGCGGACAGGGCGCTGCCGCGGGCCATCGTGCCGTCGGCATCCAGGATCTCACACAGGACGCCCACCGGCACGTCGCCGGCGAGGCGACACAGCTCCACCACCGCTTCGGTATGCCCCCGGCGTGCCATGAGGCCACCGGCATCCGCCACGATCGGGAACACGTGCCCGGGTCGTGCCAGCTCGTCGGGCGGCGTGGCGGCGTCTGCCAGCGCCCGCAGGGTGGCGGCGCGGTCGGCAGCGGAGACGCCAGTGGTGGTACCCGATCTGGCATCGACCGAAACCGAGAACGCCGTGCCGTGGAGCGCGTTGTTGTGGGCGGTCATGTCGCCAAGCGACAACTGGACAGCCCGCGCGGCGGTCAGCGGGGCGCACACCACGCCACGACCGTGGGTGACCATGAAGTTGACCGTATCGGCGGTCGCGGTCGATGCCAGGCCCACGAGATCTCCCTCGTTCTCCCGGTCTTCGTCGTCGGTGACGATAATCAACCGTCCGGAGGAGAGCGCCGCGACCGCCGCCTCGACCGCAATGGTGCTGGCCGCCGCGTCGAGCTGCTGGGCCCTGCGGGCCGATACCGCTGCCTCGTCGGTAACCGCCGCCCCGTCTGGGGGGCCGTGGAGCTGCTGCTGCTCGATGTACTTGGCGATCATGTCCACCTCGATGTTCACCAGGTCGCCGGCGCCGCGATCGGTGAGCGCGGTATGGGATGCGGTGTAGGGCACGATCGTGAAGCCGACGCGATTGGCGATGAGGCGCGCGACGGTGAGGCTGACGCCGTCGACCGTCAGCGAGCCCTCGAGAACGATATAGCGGAGTAGGTGCTCGGGCACGGCGATTTCGAGATAGCGCTGCCCGTCGCTCCAGCCCACGACCGTGGCGGTGGCGTTGACGTGTCCCTGTACCAGGTGCCCGTCCAGGCGGTCGCCCAGCCGCAGCGGTCGCTCCAGGTTGGCCCGTGCTCCCACCGCAAGCGTGCCGAGACTGGTCTTTGCCAGCGTCGCTCCCACCGCTTCGAACACCGCCCGACGTCCGTCGAGTCGGGTGACGGTCTGGCACACCCCGTTGACGGCGATGGAATCGCCGGGCGCGGACTCCGCGAAGACCTGGTCCGCATCCACGGCGAACCGAATCCCGTCTGCGAGATCCTCTCGCTCGGCTACGCGTCCCACCTCTTCGACGATACCTGAGAACATGATTACTCCTGTGCCGCCAGCACGGCAGCGCTTGCGTCGCGGCGGGCCGGCATGACGGCCTGCCGAATGGGCGGCAGCGACCGATATCCGGTCGCCACCGCCTGATCACCTATCGCGGTAATCGAGAACTGCTCGAGGCGAGGCGCGTCGGCGAGGCGCTGCAACGCCAGCGGCCCGATGGGGTCTACACCGTCGCCGACCAGTGTCGGCGCTATAAAGGCGGTCAGCTGGTCGAAGAGCCCCTGGCGCACGAACGACGTGTATACCGCCTGTCCTCCCTCCACCAGGATCGAGCGCACGCCGAGCAGCCACAGCGCATCCAGTACGCCCGCCACGTCGACACCAACCTCTCCCGGGGCCGCGGCTGGCACCCGCAGCACGGTGGCACCGCTCCGCTCGAAGGCCTGGGAGCGGGTGTCAGCGCCCGCTGCCTCGCCCACCCCTAGTGGGCCGCTCACGCACACCACCGTGCGCGCCGCGTGGGCGTCGCTGAACATCCGTAGCTCGGGCGGGGTGCGCGCGTGGCTGTCCAGTACCACACGCCACGGTTGGGTGCGTCCCGCCGCCTGCGGACGGCGATCGGTAAGCTGTGGGTCGTCCGCGGCGGCGGTTCCACGGCCCACCAGCACCGCATCGTGCTCGCCGCGCAGACGGTGCACGTGCTCACGTGCACTATCGTCGGTAATCCACCGTGAGTGGCCGCTACGGGTGGCGATGCGACCGTCCAGGGTTTGCGCCACTTTCAGATGCACGAACGGTCGCCGTAACACTTCGTTGGTGAAGTAGGCGATGTTGATCGGCAGCGCCTCGTCGACGCCCAACCCGACGACGACCTCGATGCCCGCCGCCCGTAGCTGCCGCATCCCCTCCCCGGCGACGTGGGGGTTGGGGTCGCAGCTGGCGACCACCACGCGCGCGACGCCCTCGCGGATTATGCGGTCGGTGCAGGGCTGCGTGAGCTTCCCGCTCGGATGGGTGTCGTCAGCCCCGTAGCTGGTCGCGCACGGCTCGAGGTTGCAGTAGAGGGTGGCACCGGCCGCCGCGCCGGCGCAGGCGTCCAGCCCGGCCACTTCCGCGTGTCGCTCACCGTGGCGCGCGTGGAACCCTTCACCGATGACGCGGCCGCCGCGGACGACCAGCGAGCCGACCAGCGGATTGGGCGACACCAGGCCGCGTCCACGCTCGGCGAGTGAAAGCGTGCGCCGGATCAGTTGGAGGTCGTTGCGCGTCTGATGGTCCACACCCGTCCGTGGGGCCTGTGGTGAGGGGAGAGCGCGCCTCGGCGGGGCGCGGCGCCCACGCCCACTACACGCTGCGGGTGTGCAGACATACTCCACACCCGGGCGCTGCCGCATGGCCGTGCCGCCGCATCGGCGCGGTTCTGCTGGAACCTCTCCCATCCGGACTATCACCGTCGGCACCGGCATCTCACCGGTTCAGTCCCCGTTTCCAGGGAGTCGCGGGCTGTCGGTGGCTTCGGACGCGCCGCAGCCACCACCGCCGGTCTGGAATTACACCAGGCCCCGAAGTTCCTCACCCACACTGTAGTTGGGCGCCAACCCTGCGGTCAACGAAACCGCGGCTGCGAACCGCAGGAGCGGCCCGGCGACACGGCCGTTCAGAACACCTGCTCGAGGACGTAGAACAGATTGCGGTCGGTGCCAAAGATCAGGTATTTGCCCGACACTACCGGCGCACTCAGGACGGCCCCCTCCAGCTCCATCTGCCAGGCGAGCCGGCCATTGTTGGCCGAGAGCGCCACCAGCCGTGGCGCCACGCCGGCCGCCTCGTCGCCGTGGACGCCGAAGTAGACGCGGTCGCCGGCAACGGTGGGGGCGTTGCTGGTCGGATACTGGAAGGTGTGGCGCCAGGCGGAAGTGCCACTCTCGGTATTGAAAGCGCGCACCACCGCATCCCCGCTGGTGTAGATAACGATGTTACGCCACAGCGATGGTGCCATGTAGTCGAGCAGATTGAGGCTGTCCCGGAACACCTGCCGCGGCTGATACACCAGCTCCCCGCGGTCGCCGAAGAACGAGGTCTCCTCGACGATCCAGCGGGGCTGACCGGTCAAGCGGTCCACCGCGTAGTAGGCGTAGCGGAGCTCGTCATTGCCCGCGCCACCGGCGGAGTAGTAGAGCACGCGGTCGCGCAGGGCGGGGAACGAGTACCAGTTGTAGCCGGGCGTGGTCGACTCCACCCACAGGTACTGCTTGTCGTAGATATCGAAGGCGCCGAAGCTGGCGCCCAGATTCCGCGGGCCGGGCGCCCAGTACATCACGCCGTCGTACACCTGAAAGGTGTGATACGACCACACCGGGTTGGGGATGCGGTGCACCTCTTGGCCCTCGAGGGTAAGGAAGTGGGTGTCTCCGCGATCGCTGGTGAACATCACCAGATCGTCGTAACGGAGGATCAGCGACTGCACGGTGTACTCGGTGGGGAAGCGCCAGCGCTCCTCTCCCGTGGTCCGGTCCACCGCGTAGACGTGGCCGTCGTTGGAGCCGAAGTAGAGGTTGTCGCTGTCGGCAAATGGCACCGAGTTCACCGGCGCCCGGGACTTGAAGATCCACTGCATGTAGCCGGTGTTGAGGTCGAAGGCGTAGAAGTTGCCGTCGTCGGAGCCGAAATGGACGGTGTCCCCGACCACCACCGGCGGGTTGAAGGCCCGCGCCCGCGCGCCGTCCGGTTCCAGCGGCAGCTTCCACTTGACGGCCAGCGGCGGCCGCAGCGCGTTCGGAGTGGCGCCGCGACCATCCTCGCCGCGAAACATCACCCAGTCGCTGCTCTGGCTGCAGGCGGCAAGCGTCAGCAGCAGTAGCGGCGCGAGGAGCGGTGGGAAGAGTGCGGCGACGCGCCGCATCACCGAGCCGGTTCTGTCCAACACGTTGCCGATCACCCGACCTAGTAGTAGAGCGGTCGTAGGCTGAAGACCCGCGACAGGAACCCCCGCAGCCCCGGCGCCCGAGTGCCCTTGCTGGCCTCGCGGTAGCTGTCGCGCAGCTGCTGCCAGGCTGTGTCCCGCTCGCCGGCCGAGTAGCCCTGCCGGTAGCGAAGCATCGTGTAGAGCGTCGCAAACCGGCCGATGTGAGAGTGGTGCTGCGCATACTCGAGGGCAGTGTCTGCCCGCGGCTTCAGCGGGAAGCCGTTGCGAGCCATGCGCATGTAGAGCAGCCTGGCGTTGGCGCGCACGCCGGCCGCGTCGGGGCGGCGGGCGCGCAGCGTCAGCAGCAGCTGGCGCCCGTAGCGAAGGCCGTAGGCGCTGGCCAACCCCACCACCGCCAGACCGCCGATGACCATCAACACGAACCGCCACGGAAACACGAACACCGATGGTTCCACCACCTCCTCCACCTCGATGATGGGGATGACGATGTCGAAGTTGTTGGCATCGCCCCCCTCCAGTGGCTGCTGTGCGTACGTGGTGGTCTCGAAATCGACCCAGCCGTAGCCGGGGATCCAGAACTGCGTCCAAGAGTGGCGGTGCGAGGTGGTGATGAGGAACAGGTCTTCCAGCGCGAACTGCTGCAGCGGCTGGATCGACTGCCGCAGAATGCTGAGGGCGCGCAGATGCTGCGGTGTCTGCAGCGATTCGGTACCGAGGTAGCCGGTAACCACCCGCGACGGAATACCGAGCAGCCTCCCCAGAATGGCCGCGGAGTTGGAGAACTCGGTGCAGTCGCCGGCGCGTGTCTCGAACAGGAAGTCATCGACGTGACTCACGGAGACGTCGTCGGTGAAGCCAATCTCGTACTGGCAGGTGGAGAAGCTCTGTAGGATCAAATCGATCTTGCCGAAGTAGTTGTCCTCGTCTCCCACGATCGCCTGCGCATGGCTCATGAAGCGCTCGCGCTGCTCCGCCTCGAGGTCGACCTCCAGATAGCGGGCCATCTGCTGACGCTCGTTGCCGTTGAGCGGGCGAACGGCCGACCAGTCGCGGGCGTCGCTCTCGCTTACGTTCGAGACCACCCGGTAGGAGAACGAGAACGGGTGATATCTACGGCGTTGCACCGTCGGCTCTATCTCCGCTGGCTGATAGGGCATGACCCGTTCTGGGATAGTGGAGTAGAAGAAGTATTCTCGTGGCTGCCGCTCGCGGTCGCGGGTGAAGCGAGCGCCCTCCCAGGTGTCGAGCAAGCGCTGATAGGTGAGGTCGTTGAGCGGCTCGTCCTGGGTGTAGGTGAACCCGTCTTCCGGGTGAAAGACACCGAAGTAGGCGTCGGCGGCATAGACCGGGTCGCGGGAGCTGGCGATGACCATCACCGCGTACTGCTTGTTGTCACCGTCTCCCTCCCCCTGGTTGCCTCCCTCTCCTTCGGCGTCGCCTTCGCCACCCTGGTTGCCGCTGCCGCTGCCACCGCTACCGCCGGTCGCGTCCTGCGGCGTATCCCCCTCGCCGGGGCGGGTGGGCTGCTGCACGCGGTCGTCCCACTCATCGGCGGGGATGCCCTCCAACCCGGGGCCGCGGTTCTGATTCGGATCCTGACCCTCCTCGCCCTGGCCGCCACCCCCGTCCTGGTCGTCCGGCTCCTGACCACGGAGGTTCCCGCCCGGCGGGGCGTCGGCACTATCGTCGATCGGCTGCGGTGGACGCGGTGGCAGCTCGTTGAGGCGGTTGAACGCGAAGCTGTTCTCCACGAAGTCGGCCGGCAGCAGGAACATCCCTAGCAACAGGGGAACGCTTACCGCGGCAAATATCGCCAGTTCCAGACGCCGTCGCCCCTCCTGGCCACGGTGGAAGGCCGCCTGATACAGGACGATGCCGTGGAGCAAGAAGCCAGCCATCGCCAGCAGCATCAGCACGGTGGTGAGGATGGAGCTCTCGCTGGCGATCTCCGCAGATGCCCGCGAGAAGCGCAACATCTTCAGGTACACGTAGCCCAGGAAGAAGGTCTCCACCCCGGCCAGCGCGTAGCCATACTCCCGTCCAGAGAACACCAGCAGGGTCAGGACGAACGCCGCTCCTCCGGCGACGATCACACTCCACGCCGAGCTGTCGAAGCCGGTGCCGGCCACCACGGCGACCAGTAGCCCAAGCACGGCGCCGAGCAGTATGGTCCGTGGCGACGGCAGGCGACGTACCGGAAGCGCGAACCGACCTGCGGTAGCGGTGCCGCCATTACCCCCGAGCCGCAGGCGCAGGAGATAGGCCAACAGCATCTGCAGCGGTACGAGGGCGAACCAGATGACTACGCCGGAGCGGTCGTAGGGGATGGCCACCGCCGGATGCAGCAGCGGCGTCAGGACCGCCAGCAGATACAGTCCGAGTCGGGTCAGGAAGAGGGCATGCACGTGTACCTCACCCTAAGGGGCTGTTCGTCGAGGCTGGTAGCCGAGATCGGTCGCGGATTCGGCATCGGGCCCGCCTCCGTGTGGGCCGCCGCCCGCCCGACCCGCCGCGGTCTGCCGCGACCGGCTGGCTCGGATGACCACAGCCAGCGGCCGCCGAACGTGCCCGGTAGCGCAGCGTCGTTGACGCACAGCTGATACCGGTCGCGCTTCGATGGGTCCTCGTCCGCGCCGACCGCACTCGCCGCACCTGCGGCCACGGCGGTGCGGAACACGTGGGTGCGGTGGGCGCCACTGGTGCCGATGAAGTGGTCGAGGTCGTCATCGAAAGCCGTCGAGAACACGAAGAGATCACCCATGCGAGGACCGCTCGGAGATGCTCCTGCTCCGCTGAATCCCCGGCTCCCCCCGGGCTGCAATCGCACGTTCGCCAGGTGACGGGCAAGGTTATCGATATCGGTCATCTCCAGAACGGCGAGAAGCGTCTGACCAGTGTCGACGACGAAGGTGTACTCGGGGTGGTGGAGCTTGATGACCCGCAGAAACGTGATGAGCCAGCTCTTGGCGAAGTCGAGGTGGAAGACCGTGTCACGATTCTCGCGCCGGCCCGGCTGCGCAGCACCTGCGGCATGCGTGCTTGTGCCGGGTGGCGCGGCGACGTAGGGGCGCAGCGCGACGTGCAGCAGCTGCGTCCGCTCCTGGGTGACCGGGGAGATGCGGGTGATCATCTCGTTGAGCCGGCTGGTGGCCTTCCAGTTGATGTCCTTCATGCGGTCGCCTGCCATGTACTCCCGCATGAAGTACTTCTCCTCGTCCGCGGTCTTCGCTCGCTGCGTGGTGTCGAAGCCCACGGAGATATCGACCGGCGGAGCGCTCTGGTCGCCGAGGAGCGCCGGCACCACCGTCAGGTCGCGGCGCTCAGCCGGTCGCAGCTGCGCGCGGCAGAGCCCGAACACGTCGCGCACGACGACGCGGCCCCGCATAGTGACCGCGCCGGCGGCCGGCAGGTAGAAGGACAGGGATAGCACTCCGCCGGTACCGTTTGCCTCGCGATAGCCGACCAGCGTGGCGCGGTGTCCGATACGCAGCCGCCACCACACACCGAAGTGAATGCGAAAGAAGAGCTTCGCCTGCTCCGTGCGAGTGGACAGCGTGTGTTCGGCAGCGGATCGGGCATGCAGCGAGGTGCTGCTGCTCCACTCGAAGTCGGCCAGCGCGAAGCGATACGCCTGGAGCCGGCCTACCCCAGCCAGCACCAGGAGGGCGAGGTAGGCGGCGATTGCCAGCACGAATTCGTAGGGGGAGCCTCCCGCGAATGCGCTCCCCAGCAGATAGGTCGCGGCGACGAAGAGGAGCGAGCCGAGGGGGGTGAACGGGTACCAGACGAGTGCGGAGCGCAGCCACGCCCCGGCGGGCCGGGAGGTGCCCGGACGGGTTCGATCGAACGGCGTCGGTGGTGAGGCAGCAGGCCGGTCCGATGACTGAGCCGCGCTGGCGGTCGATGCGGGACGCACGGTCGCTGCGGGACGCCCGGTCGTTGTCGGTCGGACGGCGGCTGACGGAAGGTCGGCCGCCGACCGGGTCACCGCGTGGCGGCTTCCGCGGCGCCGGCCCACGCTCGTTGCTGTGCCTCGACCGGTACCGTGCGCAGCAGCTCGTCGATAACCACCTCGGGCGGGGTGGCCGGATCTTCCATGATCAGCCGGTGGCTGATCGCCGGCCGCAGGATCTCCTTCACGACGTCCACGGATACGTAGTTGTCGCCCCGCAGGAGCGCCAAGGCGCGCGCCATCCGTGACAGCTTGATGCCCGAGCGTGGGCTGGCGCCGGTCTCGACGGCGGGATGAGTACGGGTGTGGCGGATGCAGGCGACGATGTACTGCACTACCTCGTCGTGGATCGATACCGAGTCGACCATCCGCTGCCACGCCATCAGGCGGTGCTGATCCACTACCGCCGAGAAACCACTCCAGGCGTCCTCTACGCCGTGCTGGCGGACGATCCGCTCCTCGTCGGCGTCGTCGGGATAGCCTATCGAGATCTGCACCATGAAGCGGTCGAGCTGCGGCGCCGGTAGTGGAAACAGGTGGGCACCTTTCAGATTCATCGTCGCGATGATGAAGAAGGGCTCCGGAAGCTCGTAGGTGTTGCCCTCGATCGACACCGCCTGCTCCTCCATGGCCTGGAAGAAGCTGCCCTGGGTCTTCGGAGTGAGGAGATTGATCTCGTCGCAGAGCACGAAGTGGGCGAAGATCGGGCCACGGTTGAACGTGAAATCGCCGCTCCCCATGTCGTAGCGGGAGAAGCCGAGGATGTCCTGTGGCAGAAGATCGACGGTGCACTGAATCCGACTGAAGTGCTC
>CAJWOB010000039.1 GCA_913043885.1 uncultured Spirochaetaceae bacterium
TCAACGTGCCGCTTGTGCTTGGGCTCTTCTGCACAGCTCTGGCTGTCGGCGGCGCGGCGGCCGAGGAGGGCTGGTGGTCGGCGGCGCTGGACGCTCGAGCTGGCGAGGAGGACTTGATGGCCGACTGGCGCAGTCGCGGTGACCCGCTGCCGCACATCATCCGCCAGCTGCTCGACTTCGTCCTTCTGGATGGCAGCGCAAAAGGCGGGAGCAGCCTTGAGATGGGTATGCTGGGGCGGCTGACGGAGGCCGTCACTCTGCTGGACGAGATGCCGACGGCGCGAGGGCTCGGAGTGCTCTGGGTCGCTTTCATCCAGGAGCTCCGTGAGCGGTGCGGCGCCCTGGCTGCTGCGGCGGAGCCACTAGTCGATACTCCCTGCCCTCCCGCCAGCCTCGGCGGCGGGTCGGATCCTGCGTGCAGCTACGCAGCCGCCCGGCGTCGATGAAGCGATAGGGCAGGTGGGCGTCGCGCTCGGCGGCGATGCCGAGGCGGGTGGTCTGCACCAGTTGCTGCGGGCGGTATCCGGTGTCGGCGAACACCAGCTCCCGCGGAGCCTGCCGGCGGCCGTTCCAGTCGGCCACGCGGATGGCCAATGCCCTCGCCGCCAGCGTCTGGCCGGCGCAGAGCCGCGACAGCGGCCGGCGACCACCCTGCGGTGCTGGGTTGAGGGCGTGCATCACCTCTGACGCGCGCCCACCGCAGGTGGCGACCGCGGCCTTTACCAACACGGCGTTACCGCCACCTCGGCAGCTGATGTTGAGTGAGTCCTTGCCGCGGCTGTAGTACAGATAGAGGGTGCCGGCGGGTGCCCACAGCGCCTCGCGCGACGGCGTGCGCCCCAACGAGGCATGGCTGCCCCGCTCGCGCCGATAGTAGGCCTCCGTCTCGACCACGGCCGCTAGCAGCCACTCCCCCTGCCAGCGCCGCTGCAGCTGCATGCCCACCAGCGCCGCGGCCACCTGCAGCGGTGATCGGTCGAAGAATGCCGCCGGCAACGCTCGGCCCAGCCCTGCGCCCAGGTCGGCCGCCGCGGAGCGTGGTAGACTCAACGGAAACGGTGCGCCGCTTGCCACGGGCCGCCGCCACGACGCTGCTGCTAGTGGTGGCCGCCGGACTTGCCTACAGCCAGAACCAGAACCCTCAGCTTGCCACCCAGAGTGCCTACCTGCGGCGGTCCATCACCACCCTCGATTCGGTGTGGTTCCAACCCGGCAGCCTCGACCGCCGCGTCCCATTCGAGGTGGACACCCTCGACCGGCTGATCACCTTCTACGTGCACATCCCGCGGTTTGACTATACGGCGCTGGACCCCAACCTGACAGATGAGTTCCGCCGCCAGGCGAACCGGCTACCCGAGATCACCGCAGAGGCCCTCGCGGAGGTGATCGATCGGACGCTGACCGCCGGGCTGCTGAGCGTTCTCAACGATCCCGAAGTGCAACAGGTGCGCCGCGATGCCCTGCTCACCGAGGCGGATCTGCAGCGCTTTGCCGAGAGCAAGGCGCGCTCCACGGCGCTGACCGCCGAGCAGCTGACGCTGTTGTTCAACAGCTCCTACTTCTATCTTCCCTACCTCTCTTCCGTGGCGCTGGTGCGCGACCGCGACGAAAACGTATTCCGGGCGTCGGTGAGTGGCGGCATTCTCTGGTACCGGCTGCGGGTCGACCCGCACACGGGGGCAACGACAGTAGACCTGGTCGCCGCCGGGAGCACTGGCGGCCTGGCGACCGGCGACCCCGAGCTGGACCTGCATCGTATCTTCGTGTTCGGCGGTGAGGTCAGATCGGTCTCCCCCGCGCAGTTCGCCCTGCTAAACGCCAGTCAAGCCTTTGCCCGCAACCTCGGTACCCTCACCAAGGATCTGGACGACTTCCAACTGACCGCCCAGGTGGTGGAAGCAGCCGGTGGCAGCTACCGCTTCCCGCTCGGCACGCGCGAGGGGGTGAAGCTAGACGACGGCTTTCACCTGATCGAGCTCGTCGAGACCGACGCCGGCGCGGAGCAGCGACGTGTGGGATACGTACGCGTCCGCGTCGTCGGCGAGAACCACAGCGACCCCGCGGCGCTCAGCGAGGCGGTGCAGATGCTCGGTGGCCGCCGCCCGGTCGGCACCACCGTGCTGGAGAACCCAGTGTCGGAGGTCGATCTGCGGCTGCGACCCCAGTACCGAACCGGTATCAGCATCCCCGCGGCTTTCACCTCGTTGAACCTGCCGGAGCTCACCGGCAGCGTTCTCGCCGACGACGTCACCAGCGCGATGGGTATTGGCGCCGTGTTCAGCTACAACCTCGCACCGCTGGTTGGGGTGTCGCAGCTGTTCCTGAACGCGGACGCGTCGGCCAGCTTCCTGATAGGCGACACGACGGCCGATGCCTCGGTCACTCCCTATCTATTGGAGTCCTACCTCTCGGCGACCAAGAAGTTCTGGCTGGGTCCGGTGAACCTGCAGCTGACCGCCGGCGCGGGAGTCGACTGGCTGGAGCTGCACGGCCGACTGCTCGGCACACAGATCAGCTGGTCGCGGCGCAAGCTCGGTGTCAAGGCAGAGCTCGATGCAGAGCTGATGGTAACGCCCAACCTGCATGTGAACGTTGGCGCTGGCTACCGTTTCGACCTGCTCTCGATCGGCTCCCGGCTAGAGGTAGACGGCGAGGGAGCGACATTCGCCGACCCGAGCGGGCAACTGATGAGCCTCGGTGGGCTCTCCCTGAGGGCCGGCGTGAACCTGCAGCTACGGGAGCTCCCCTTCAACGTATTTGGGTTTCTATACGCGATACCGAGTCTGGTGGCCGGCTAGGCCGCACGCGAGGAGGATTGTGATGGCAGAGAAGCTGAGACCACAGGTGGTTGCGGGTGTCCGCTGGCGCCCGCAGGTGGCGCTGGCTCTGGCGGCGGTGCTGTTGGCCGCGTGTGCCAGCCGCCCGCCGCTGGCGCGCGAGGGGGAGTACACCGTCTCGACCGAGGCCACCGTCATCGAACGGATCGACCAGAGCCAGTGGCTGATCGAGGCCACCGGCGTCTTTCGTTCGTCACTGAGCCCTCGCTTCCGGGCGCGGGCGGAGGTGACGCGCATCGGCACCAAGGAGGCGATTCGCGACGCCCGCAAGGTGGCGGTCTGGTACGTGTTGTTCGGCGGCACCGATCCGTTCCTCGACACGCCGGACGAGCGGGAGGCCTTTCACCGCGTGCACGAGAGCTTCTTCGCCGATCGCACCCTCGCCATCTACATCGCCGATGAGGAGCAGCAGTTCGTCAGCAACGTGCTGATCGACGACGGCACCGGTCGCCGGATATCCAAGCGCTTCCGGGTCAACACGGAGCGCATTCATCGCGATCTGGAGGAGCAGGGCGTTACCGTGGCCCGTCGCGAGCTCCGCCAGCAGCTGGGACTCCCGGAGATCATGGTGGTGGCGCAGACCCAACCCGGTGACGACCTGTTCGCGCGGCTGCGGGAGCCGGACATTCGGCACGGAGCCACCGTCGTCGAGTCGTTCCTGAGCAGCCGCCGCTACCAGGTACGGGTGCCGGAGCAGTCGGCGATGGTGGCCGACCTAGCCACCGAGACATTTCGGGTTACCGGTGGTGGCACCACCGATCAGGCCTACCAGCTGGCGCTCTCGATCGGAGCCGACGTCTACATCACGCTGGACGGTCAGTTCGAAGATGCCGCCAACAACACCCAACGGTACGCGCAACAGATTCGGGCGTTCGAGGCGACCACCGGCCGCCTGTTGGGCGCCGAAACCGGATTCAGCCGTGGCCGCCAAGGCGAGGCGCAGGTCTCAGTCGAGGAAGCCACCAACCAGGCAATCGACGCAGTGCTCTCCCGCATCGACGGTTACTGGGAAGACGACCTGTCACAGGGGGTGCAGTACAAGCTGGTGCTGTCGATTACCGATCAGTTCAATCCGCGCGAAGTGGAGCGCATCCAGATCGCCTTCCTCGAGGCGGTCGAACGGATGACCCGCCGCACCAACTACCGCGAGAACGTGGTAACGGCTGCCACGCTGGACTACACGCTATGGGTGGACCCACAGGAATTCCGCGCCACCAGCAGCCTGTTTCGCCAGGTGCGGGACGACTTCAAGAGTAAGCTCGGCTTCCTCCTGAACGCGGGCGCGGAGCTGCGGCAGGTGACCGCCAATCGCAAGCTGCTGTTGATGCGCTTTAGCCGGCGCTAGCGGCCAGCTGGGCCTCGGCGGTAAGCCCGACCCGACCCCGCCAGTGCTGGGTGAGGATGCGATCGGCGACCACGCACTCGCCGACCACCTCCGCAGCGCTGGCGGCGCTGAGCTGGCCATACCAGTCGCCGGACGGAAACGCCAACAGGCAGCCGGCGAACTTATGACCGCCGACGTGACTGCCACCGTAGAGGCTGACGTCGCCGAGCGCGCGTTCGCCGACCTCGTCGGCAAGGGCAGACAGCAGGGGTGGTCCAGTGGAGCCGCAGCGCTCGTCGCGGGCGCCGTGGACGCAGACGATGAGGTGGCGCCCGTTTAGGCGCGCCACCGCCGGGAGCTCCGCTGCCAGTGATGCGGCGCCGATCCCGGAGTAGCGGCTGACCAGCGCCGCAGCCTGTTCGGCGCGCACCGCTCGATGGCGGAGCATGTCGGGGAACACCAGCACGTCGCTACCGTCTGCCGCCTGCGGCGTGGACTGTGCTGCGACGGACGCCGGGGCGACGGACGGCGCAGCGCCGAACGGAGCGGCGGCGGTGACCTTGATGGGCAGCCGCCCGTCTTCCCCCTGTTCCTCCACGGCTCGCACCAGGTGCGCCGCCAGATCCTGCCCCTCCTCGAGGTGCGCGGGCCAATCTGCGTGTGCGGTTACCACCACCAGGTGGCGAACGTGGTGCTTGACGCTGCCGACCAATCTCTCCGAGTCCACCGGCAGAGTGATGCCGGCCCACCGGCTGCCTGTCAATCTCCCTCTGCGATCCGTGGCTGCCGCATCTCCTCGAGCTCGTCGACCGACCGCGGCCAGTCACCCTTGAGCAGCCGCGAGAGGGAACGATCGGCAAGCAGCTTGCCCCCGGTCTGGCAGCTCGGGCAGTAGTTGGACTCGTTGTCCGCATAGCGGATCCTCTGGATCGGCGTTCCGCACTGCGGACATGGCTCACCGTACTTACCGTGGGCAGCCATCTTCGGGTGGAAGGCGGTAACCTTCTTGGGAAACTGGTCGCCCGATTCCTCCCGCAGCCGCTGCACCCACTCCTGCAGCGTCTCCAGCGTCACCATCCGCAGCCGCTCCACCTGCTCGCTGGACAACTTCTGACTGTGTTGCAGCGGCGACAGGCGGGCGCGCAGCAGTATCTCGTCGGAGTAGGCGTTGCCGATGCCGGACAGGAAGCGGGGGTCGCTGAGCGTGCGCTTGAGCGTATGGTTCTCCCGCTGGATCGCTTCGCGGAACTCCTCGGCCGTCGCCGAGGCCACTTCCAGGCCGCCGCGATCGAGCTCCGCCACCGCATCCGCCCCGCGCACCAGGTGGATCGAGGCGCGCCGTTTGCTGCCCTGCTCGGTAAGCACCAACGTCCCGCGTGTGAATTGAAATGCCGCCAGGCCCACCTTGCGCGGTGGGCCGACCGCAGCGGCACCGGGCTCGCGGTCCTGCCAGCGGAAGCGACCGGTCACCATCAGGTGGATGATCAGGTGGAGCTCGTCGTCGAGCGCGACGACGATCCGCTTGCCGAGTCGCCCGACGCCAACTACCCGCCGTCCGTGCGCCGCGTCTATGGGCGGGTCGTAGGTGCGGACGACGAACGGGCTGGCCACCACCACCCTCTCCAGCGTGTCGCCAACGATGCGGCGCACCAGGTGCTCGACGTACACGGTTACCGAAGGCAGCTCCGGCATGAGCCCTTAGGATACACTCCCGCTGCGATGCAGGCGGTGGTGTACGAGAAGCCCTGGCAGATGCGAATGGCGGAGCTGCCCGATCCCGAGCCCGGCAGCGGTGAGGTCCTGCTCGAGGTGCAGAGCGTCGGCATCTGCGGCAGCGACGTGCACGGCTTTACCGGCGAGAGCGGCCGGCGGGCGCCGGGGATGGTGATGGGCCACGAGGTCAGCGCCACGGTGGTGGCCCACGGTCCGGGTACCACCGGCCCGCCGCTTGGTAGCCGGGTTGCGGTGTACAACATCATCGGCGAGCGGGCGCCGACGCCCGAGGAGGGCGATCCCTCGTTCATGAGGAAGATGATGATCGGCGTCAATCTCGGCACCCGCGGTGCGTTTGCCGAGCGGATCGCCGTGCCGCAAGCCAACGCCATCCCCCTCGACGATGCGGTGCCGACCGCGGTAGGCCTGCTGGCCGAGCCGCTGGCAGTGGCCGGCCACGCCTGGGACCGGCTCGAAGGCCACGCCCGCGCCACACCAGAGCGCATCGCCATCCTGGGCAGCGGCACCATCGGGCTGGCATCCGTTTTGGTTACCCGCCACCGCCTCCCGGGGCCACGGCCGCCGGCGGTGCTGGACATCGTCGCCGCCAAGGCCGAGCGAGCCGCCAGCTTCGGCGCCACGGCGGTCGTCGGCGACGCAGAGACGCCCCCGGAGGCGGCCGCCCAGCAGCTGGTGCAGGCGCTAGAAGGACAGCCTCAAGTGGTGGTGGATGCGGTCGGCTCGGAGCAGTCGTTCCGCACCGCGACGGCGGCGGTGGCCGACGGCGGCTGCATCCTAATCATCGGCAACCTCGCCCACGAGGTGCCTCTACCGCTGCAGTCGGCCACCAGCTACGAGTGGACGCTGATCGGCTGCTATGGCTTCAATCTGGATTCGTTCACCGCCGCCGTGCAGCTGTTGCCCCATTACCGCGACGAGCTGAGCAGCTTCATCGGCCACACCTGCACGCTCGAGGAGATCCCCGAGACCATTACCGCAATGGCAAAGGGCGAGCTGCAGGCGCTGAAAGTGGCGGTCGAGGTTGGTGCCGCGCGCCGCTGAGCGTCACCCGGCGGTAGCGGGATGCGCCGTTACCTCCTGAAGGCGGCAACTCCAGCATCGGTGGCTGCCCGCAGCAGCGCGTAGTCGGGGCCGTACGCCAGGAAGGTGAAGCCCCGTTCTCGCAGCGCCACCAGCTCGTCAGGGTTGCCGGCGCCCGTGCCCAGGGCCACTCCGGCGGCGCCGCACACCTCGAGCGCCCGATCGACCACCCGGTCGAGCTCCGCATGCGGCATCGTCAGCGGATCGAGGCCGAACTGCAGGCACATGTCCCACATGCCCAGCATCAACACGTCCACTCCGTCGACGCTGACGATCTCCTCCAGATTGTCGATGGCCTCGCGGGTCTCCAGCAGGAAGCCCACCAGAGTGTTGTCGTTGGCCCGCCGCAGATAATCCGGATAGTCGAAGGTGTAGTGGGAGGCGCGCAGCGGCCCGAAGCCGCGGCTACCGGCGGGCGGGTAGCGGGTGGCGGCAACGACGGCTCGCGCCTGATCGGCGGTGCGCAGCATCGGCACGAAGATGCCCATGGCACCTATGTCCAGCGCGCGCTGGATAACCACCGGCTCGCCACTCGGCAGACGGATGAGCGGAACCACATCGGTTCCGTTCATCGCCATCAACATCTGCTGGTTCTCGGCCATGTCCACGCCGTTGTGCTCGGTTTCGATCACCAAGAAGTCCAGCCCGGCGTGGGACAACAGCTCGGCCACCGTCGGACTGCCCAGGCCCATAAAGGTGCCGATCACCGGCTCGCCGGCGTTGAGCTTGCGTCTGACCTCGTTGGTTCTCATCGACACGACTATAGGGTGAACGGCCCGCGGGAGGCCGGTTGCATCGGCCAACCCACCCGGTCGATATTGGATGTGCAGTCGCTCATGCCGGTCGCGCCCTCGCCTTACCCCTCCTCGTGAGCAACGCCAAGGTCACCCCAGCCGGCGCGTCCCGCCAAGAGGTGCGACCGTTCCGCCGCCTCGCCGCCTTCGTACGCCCGCACATGCGGAGGCTGATCTTCGGCATCATCGGCATGGGGCTGTTCACCGCCCTGAGCATGCTGCCGCCACTGTTCCTCCGCTACCTGGTGGACGAGGTTATTTCGCCAGAGGAGTGGGGGCTGCTGCCCACCATCATCGTCCTCATCGTCGCCACCCCCGCCCTCGCCTGGACCCTGCGGTGGTTCAATCGTCGCACCATCACCGTCGCCGGCTTCCGCCTCATCGCCGACATGCGCATGGCCATCTACCGCAAGGTGCTGAGTCTGAGCATGCGCTACCACAACGCCACCTCGTCGGGGGTCATCGTCAATCGGCTGATGGACGACGTAAACCTGTTCCGCGAGATGGTCACCGGCGAGACGGTGGGGATCTTCACCGACCTGATCGTCTTCGTGGCGGCCATCATCATCGTCGCCGCGCTCTCGCCGCTGCTGGCGTTGATGGTGTTCGGCATCCTGGTACTCTACGTGGTCACCTACCGAATCTTCGCCCGCCGCATCGAGGGCGCCTGGCGCTCGTATCGCACTATCTACGACCGCATCGCCGAGCGCCTGCAGGAGACCGTCGCCGGCGTGCGCCAGGTGCGGCTCTACAACCGCGAGCCGGTGGAGAATCGCACCTTTCTGAACCGCACCGACGAGAGTCTGCGGTTCAGCATTACCAGCAACATGGCGGCCATCGGCCTCAACACCGCCACCAACGCCATCGCCGGCTACGGATCGACAGCAGTCGCGGCAGTGGGCGCCTATCTGGTGCTGACCGGCGGGCTGCAGTACGGCGACGTGCTGGCGATCAACACCTACATCTTCATGGCGCTGTCTCCCGCCATCCGCTTCACCGGTATGGCCGGTCAGATCTCGGAGACCCGGGTATCGATGCGGCGCATCGTCGAGATCCTCGATCAGGAGAACGACGTCACCTCGCCGCCGGGAGCGCCCCGTATGCCCAAGCTCGACGGCAAGGTGGAGTTCAGCGATGTCCACTTCCGCTACATGCCGGACGTGCCGCTGTACCAGGGCCTGTCGATCACCGTGGAGCCCGGCACCACGGTCGCGCTGGTCGGTCACACGGGTTGCGGCAAGACCACCTTTACCCAGCTGCTGATGCGGCAGTGGGACATCCAGGGTGGTCACCTCATGATCGACGGCTACGACGTGCGCAGCGTGGAGCTGCGCAGCCTGCGCGACCTGTTCGGGGTGGTGTTGCAGAGCCCGGTGGTGTTCGACGGCACCATCGCCGAGAACATCGCCTACGGCGCACCCAGCGCCAGCCGCGATCAGATAGTCGAAGCCGCCCAGGCCGCCGAGATCTACGACGCCGCCATGCGGCTCGGCGACGGGCTCGACACCGTCATCGGCACACAGGGGGTCAAGCTATCGGTGGGCGAGAAGCAGCGGCTCAGCATCGCCCGCGCCATCATCACCGACCCGGTCATCCTGGTGATGGACGAGGCAACCTCTTCGCTGGACAGCGAATCCGAGGCGCTGATCCAGCGCGCCCTCACCACGGTGCTGCGGGGCCGCACCAGCTTCGTGGTTGCCCACCGCCTCTCCACCATCGTCGGCGCCGACCTCATCGTGGTGATGGACAGCGGCGCCATCGTCGAGAAGGGGCGTCACCAGGATCTGATGGCCATCGAGAACGGCCATTACCGCCACCTCTACGAGGAGCTGCGCTCCTCGGTGCACCGCTAACGCGCTCGGCCGATGATCTCCACCGGCCGTACCCGACGCCTGGTCGCGCAGCTGCTGGCCGATTCGGAGAGCTACGAGGGCACCATCCGTGCCGACCTGAGGCAGCTGTGGCGCGAGTACCTGGCCCCTTACAAGTGGCGGCTGACCGTCGCGCTGGCCGTCACCATCGTGTGGAGCGGCCACGCCTACGGCATGGCGCTGATTGCCCGCTACCTGGTCGACACCGTATTGCTGGTACAGGAGGGATTCAGCCCCGACCAGCTGCCCGAGCGGTTCGCGGCGCTGCGCATCTACATCTTCCTGCTGGTCGGGCTGTGGACGGTGTTCGGCGCATCCAACTGGACCCGCAGCTGGCTGATCATCAGCCTCGGCCGCAAGCTGGTGTACGTCTTCCGCAAGCGGCTGCACGAGAAGCTGCAGGCGCTGCACATCGCCTACTTCGAGCAGATCGAGACCGGCAAGCTGATGAGCCGGGTGCTGGACGACGTGCAGGTGATCCAGCGCTTCGCCACCAATCAGATCCTCAACTCGATGGCCTATGCGTTCCGCATTCTGCTGGGCATTGCCATCGTGTTCGTCCTCAACTGGCGGCTGGCGCTGGTGGTGGCGGTATCGCTGCCGATCTATGCCTTCGTGTTCAGCCGCATTCACCCGAGGGTGATGGAATCCAACCGCGCCGTGCGGCGGCTAAACGCCGAGATGTACGGCGTCGCCGACGAACGCATCAGCGGAGTGGCGGTGGTCAAGGCGTTCAGCCAAGAGGGGCAAGAACGGCGCGGTTTCGCCCGGCTGATGGACAACTTCGTCCGCCTATCGGTGCAGGCAGTGCTCTACGGCGCCGGCCAGGGCACCATCAGCGGTATCCTGACGGCGTTCACCACCGGCATCGTCATCCTGCTGGGAGTGCTCCAGGTACGGGCGGGGACAATGACCCTGGGCGACATGATGGTGTTCGTGTATGCGCTGCCCAACCTGTTCACCCAGATCGAGGGCCTGTCCGAGGTGGTGGGGCAGGCGCAGAACGTGATGGTGGTACTGCGGCGGGTGTTCTCGCTGCTGGACGTAAACGAAGAAGTAATTCCCGGCAGCATCCAGCTGGACGGCATGGTGGGCAAGATCAGCTTCGACCGTGTCACGTTCACCTACCCCGGCCAGGGCACTCCGGCGCTCGACGGCGTGTCGCTCGACATCGCCGCCGGAGAGAAGGTGGCGTTGATGGGGCCATCCGGTTCCGGCAAGAGCACCGTCTTTCAGCTGTTGAGCCGGTTCTACAACCCTCAGCAGGGCGTGGTGGCGGCTGGCGGCGTGTCACTGGCCGAGGCGGACACGCGTTCCATCCACCGACACATCCGCCTGGTGCAACAGGAGCCGACCATCTTCTCGGGGAGCATCGCCGACAATATCGCCTTCGGCAGGATGGACTCGACGCCGACCGAGATCATGCAGGCGGCGAAGCAGGCGGAGCTCCACGATTTCGTCATGACGCTCCCCGCCAAGTACGAGACCGAGGTGGGCCAGCAGGGCATCAGCCTCTCGGGCGGCCAGCGACAGCGCCTGGCACTGGCCACCGCCCTCCTGACCGATCCGGAGGTGTTGCTGCTGGACGATACCACCAGCGCGCTGGACGCCACGACCGAGCAGCGTATCCGCGTAACCCTCGATCACGTGCTGGAGGGGCGCACCAGTCTCATCATCACCCAGCGCATCGCCACCGCCCGCAGCTGCGACCGCATCCTGGTATTCGACAACGGCCGCGTCGTGCAGCACGGCTCCCACGACGAGCTGCTGGCCGAGGAGGGCGGCTTCTACCGGCGCATCTTCGATCAGCAGGAGCGCATGTAGCCCCAGGCACGGCTCGCCGACTGCATGCACTGTGTATAACTCTGTGCATGGCGACCAAGACCATCTCCGTCACCCTGGAGGCCTACGAGAAGCTCAAACGGGCGCGTCGGTACGAACGCGAGTCGTTCAGCCAAGTCGTGCTGCGGGCGAGCTGGCCTGAAGCATCCATCACCGGAGCTGAGCTGTTGCATCGACTGCGGTCGACCCCGCCGCAACTGTCCGCCGTTGAGTTGGATGCGATCGAGACCGCGATTGGCAACGACGCGGCGGCGGCGGACAAGTGGCAGCGCTAGGCCCCACCACCGTCATCCTGGAAACCAGCTTCCTCATCGACCTCGAGCGAGAGCGACTCGCCGGGGACGAGGGGCCCGCCCACACCGCACTCGAGCGTCATGCCCAGCGACGACTCGTGGTTACCGAGACCATCGCCGGTGAGCTCGCGATCGGCATCCCGCCGGGGTCTCGCAGTGAATGGGAGGCGCTGCTGGCACCGTTCGCGGTAATCCCGATCGATCGCAGCGTGGCGTGGCACTACGGGCAGGTCCACCGCTTCCTGTCGGCTAATGGCATGCTGATCGGTGCCAACGACATGTGGATCGCCGCCACCGCCCGCGCCCACGGCATCGCGGTCCTGACGCGCGACGTCGCCCACTACCGTCGCGTGCCGGACCTGGGGGTCATCGCTTACCGAGAGTGACCGATCG
>CAJWOB010000040.1 GCA_913043885.1 uncultured Spirochaetaceae bacterium
GGGGGTCGGAATTGGGATTAGCGCGCAGGACGCCAGCCGCGGGTCGCTGCGCAGCTGCTGGACGTGCGAGCCGTCGGCGAAGATGTAGTCGGGGTTGGCGCTCACCAGCCGCTCGGGACTCAGCTGCTCGTAGCCGGCGTGCTCGACCGCTGGCACGCCCCCCGCGGCCTCTACCGCAGCTAACTCCGGTGTCAGGGCGCCGGCCGAGGTAGGCGGAGCTACTCCGGTTGTGTCGGGATACAGCACGGCCACGCTTGGCCGACCGCGGTTCGCGACTGCCTCGGCTACCGCGGATAGCTCCGCCCGCAGCCGGTCGATCATATGCTCGCCAGGCTGGGGGTCTCCCGTGGCCAGCAGAGAGATGGCACGAATGGCAGCAAACACGTCGTCGTGGTTGCGAATCGATCCGAAATCGGGCTCACCTGCGAAGCAACCGACGGTGAATACGGCGACCCCGGCAGTCTCGAGGTTGCTGCGCAGACCACTCCAGTCGCTGGCGCCCAACACCAAGTCGGGCCGCAACGCCACTATCGCCTCTCTGCTGGCCGAGAACGCGGGGCCCACGGAGGGGACCGCTGCCAGCTCCGCCGGCGTGTCCGGCGACTCGCCGATGCCGACTATGCGTCCTGCGCCCGTCACCTCCAGCAGAATCTCGGAGTAGAAGGGTAGCAGCGCCACGATGCGCTGCGGTGGCTCGGCGAGGGTAACGTCGCGGCAGCGGTCGTCGAGGTGAGAAACCGGAAGCGCTGCCAGCGAGGCCGCGCCGGCCAGTAGACACGTGGCCAAGGCCATTCTTGTTGTGGGCACCGTCGCCCTCCTCTGCCCACCAGGCGGAGTAGAGCTGCGGAGGCTGGCGGGCGCAGGGCCGCGTTCTGGGCGGACCCTGCCCACTCTGGCCGTCGCTGCTCCCGTGCCCGGGGAGCCGGCCCTCTCGGCACACGCCGGGAGGGTCTCGACTATCGCGGCAGCGGCAGGTCTTCTGGCTCCCGGGTAAGGGTTCGCGTAGCGAACCCCGTTTACTTCTCATGCCTTCCCAGGCGCGAACGCCCAGTGGCTGGTCGAGCGGTGCTTTGCACCGTCGCCTGGCCCAAGGTGCTGCGCACCTTTGGCCTTGAGTTTCATCCCCGGTCACAGCGGCGGGCCCGCGGTGGATTTGCACCACCTTCCCTTGACCGATGCGCGGTTGTCTATGTCGTCGCTATTTGGCGCTCAGTTGGCGCATCGGTCAAGTCCGCTTGACCCAGGTCAAGTGCCGTTGCGAGAGCCCGCCTGGAGTGACCGGCGGTCGTCGGCCACCAGCCACACGCCGTCGCGCGGCCGCAGCGAGATGAGCGGCTGCGCCACCGGAGCGGGCTTGTCGACGGCGGGCCGAAACCGCCACACGTAGGACAGCCCGGCCAGTATCAACACCCCTTCGAGCCACGAGAATGGCTCTCCGATGCAGCCGCGAGGGCCGCCGCCGAAGGGGAAGTACGCCCACTTCGGCCGCCCTTCCGACCGTTCTGGCAGCCACCGGTCCGGGTCGAACCGGTCGGGGTCCTCGTAGAACCGCGGGTCGCGGTGCATCACGTACTGGCTCATGTAGACGGTGGTACCGGCTGGCACCTGGAAGTCACCGACCCGGTGATCGGCAACTGCCTCACGACCGATCGCGTACGCCGGTGGGTAGAGCCGCATCGCTTCGGTGAACACGCGGCGCGCGTAGGGCAGGCTGGCCACGTCGGCGGCGGTTAGCGTCCCCACCGAGTCGCGCGCCCCCGGCGTCGAGTCGCGCGGCCCCAGAAGCGCGTCCACCTCGGCGAGCAGCCGCTCGTACTCCTCCGGATGGTGGGACAGCAGATGCCACGCCCACGCCAGGGCGTTGGCGGTGGTCTCGTGCCCGGTGAGGAGCAGGGTAATGACCTCGTCGTAAATCTGTTGCGTCGAGATGCCCGGTCGGTCCGGCCTCTCCTCCGCCTCCAGCAGCGCATCGAGCAGAGTGTTCCTCCGCCCCGGCTCGTGCTGCTCGCGCCCCTCGTCGACGAGCTTGACGATGAGGGAGTTCAGCTTCCGCCGCTGCAGCCGCGCCTTTACCGATTTTGGTCCCGGCGACCATCTGGTGAGAGTCGGTAGCGGCGACGTCACCACGCGGATGACGTAACTCATCATGTTGCCCAGCTCGCGCCCCAGCGTCGTACCGGCATCGCCCACCAGGCTGTCGAAGAGCGTGTCGGTGATGATGTCGAGGGTGATGCGGTTGAGCTGCAGGTGGAGGTCGATGGTCTCGCCGTCGCGCCAGGCGTCGACTGCCCCGGCGGTGTAGCGGACGATCGCCGGCGCGTAGTCGTCGATGCGGTTACGGTGCAGGTAGGGCTGCATCAGCCGCCGCTGCTTGAGGTGCAGCTCGCCCTCGCTGGTGATCAGCCCCTTGCCCATGAGCAGGTGAGTGAGGCGCTGCGCGCGGTCCTTCACGAACTTGGCGTTATTGGTGATGAGCAGGTCTGAAATGATGTCGGGCTCGTTGACGACGTAGTACCAACGGGTACCCACTTTGAAGGAGCACAGATTCCCGTGCTCCCTCACCACGTCGTAGAAGAACTGCGCCGGCTGTTTGCGAAAGCGTAACGCCATCGCAATCTCCTGCCCGCGCGGGCCCGGTGGGCGAACCATCGTGGCGGACCCTACCACGCGAAAGGCACCTCGATCGTAGGGGTTTCGGCACTGAGAATCGTCATTCGAGTGAAACGCCGCGACGGCGGCGTGCCCTAATTGTAGGACGGATGCCGGCGGTTGCACTACCATCGGCCCGGATGCGTGCTGTAGACGCGTTGATCACCGGGGCGACCGGTCTCATTGGCACGCATGTGGCCGCCGAGCTGGCCGCCGAAGGCCGTTCGGGACGCTGCCTGGTGCGGCCCAGCAGCGACACCGCTGCACTACGCCACGCCGCGCCGCAGGCAGACCTGGTGCAGGCGGATCTCAGCAGCGACGGCGAGGTCGGCGCGGACCTGCCCGCGCCCTCTCCGGCGCGAAAGTGGTGCTGCACCTGGCCGGCCGATTGCATGCCGGGTCTCCGTTTGGCAGCGACGAGTCGGACGCCGAGTACCAGCTGAACGTCGAGTCTACCCGCGGCCTTCTCGAAGCGAGCCGTGCGGCCGGCGTCGAGCGCTTCGTCTATGCCAGCTCGGTGGCGGTCTACGATCCGAACGCAGTGTCGCCGATCAGCGAGGACGGGCCCGCCCTGCCCCGCTCGGCGTACGGTCGCTCCAAACTGGCCGCCGAGCGACTGGTGTTCGAGTACCACCAGCGGGGTCTGCCGGGAACGGTGGTTCGGCCGACGATCGTCTACGGCGCTGGCGACCGCCACTTCCTGCCGGTAGCCAGGGGCCTCACCCGCCTCTCGCTGCTACCGATGCTGGGCGGCGGCCGTAATCTGGTAGACGTGGCAGCCGCAGAGGACGTCGCCACAGCGTTGGTTGCCGCGGCGTTCCACCCGGCGGCGCCCGGTCAGATCTACAACGCGGCCTCGGGCCATCCAACCTCACCGCGCGAGATGCTGGAGGTGTTGCACGCAGTGGAAGGGACCCCGATTCCCCGCGTCGTCGGGCTGCCGCCGCTGATCATGAGGCTGCTCGCACCCCTCGGCCGCAGCGTGCTCTCCGGAGCCGTGCCGGGAATGGAGGGTATGGCCGGAGCGCTCGCTACCCGCTACGGCCGTCGCGATGTGTTCTACGACATGGGCCGGGTAGCCGACCAGCTGGGCGTGCGGCCGCGCCACGACTTCCACTCGGGGCTGCTGGCGGCACGCGAGACCGAGCGCGCCAGGAATCCCTGACCAGCTAGCTGGTGGCCAACTGCGCCTGCAGTAACTGCAGGCTAGCGGCGGCAACGTCCCGCCACGGCTCACGGTACACCTTCACCGACAGGAAGCCGGCATAGCGGCTGCGCTGCAGGGCGGCCATAACCAGGACGAAGTCGAAACCACCCGACCCGACCAGCTTACCGTGGCTATCGCACAGGTGAACGTGCGCGAGATCGGCGCCGCAGGCCTCGATTGCGGCCACCGGTGATTGCTCCTCGATGTGAAGATGCATGGTGTCCACCATCGGCAGTAGCGCCGGCGATCCGATGCGGGCGACGAGCCGCTGAACCTCGGCGACCGTGTGGTTGAACCCTACCTGGAGGTGGTTGACCGGCTCGACCGCGACCACCACCTGCAAGCCGTTGGCGACCTCGGCGACACGCGCCAGGCCGTCGGCAATGCGGCCCTGGGCGACGGCATCGTCCGGCGCGTCGCTGCGCTGCCCCTGCAACAGTCCAACGACCAGAACGGCACGCAGCTGAGCGGCCACGTCCACGTAGCGGACCAGCTGATCGACGGTGCGACGGCGGACCGCGACGTCCGGGCTGGTGAGGCAGAGGCCACGTAGGTAGACGGGACCGGTAAGGAGACTGGCGACCACCAGCCCGTTGTCGGCGGCCCAGCGCTCCACGTCGGGCACCGCAACGCCCCACGGCTCGTCCAGGTTGAGCTCTACCCCTGCATAGCCGGCGTCCCGGAGGGCGCCGAACGCCGAGCGAATGCCCCGCTCGCCCCCGAGCTCGGCAGGCGGGTCGAGCAGGATGTAGCTGAAGCGGTCGGCTAGCGGCGTCAGGTGTCGGCCCCGGCTGGGGTCGCCTCGCTGGCGGCATTCCCCGCGTCGGCGGCTTCCCCCTCGTCGGGACCGTCCTCGTCGCCAGATGCTGCGGCCGCGCCCGAGGGGCGTGGGCTCGTGGGAGCGCCGAGCCTACCGAGCAAGCTCAGCTGCTGCTGCGTCTGCCGCTTCACCTCGGCGTCGCGATTCGGAAGGTCGTAGTAGTCGGGGTGGAACCAGAACGCCGCTATCTGGTAGCAGAGCAGCGCGCCGATCTCCAACGCTCTATCGACCACCAGCCCGTCGAGACTGTTGCTACTCTGGATCGCTAGCTCCTGCACCGGCGTCTCACCGGAGAGCAGCTCGCGTTGCAGAGTGGCCGAGGTACGCAGCAGCTCCACCTTGCCACCAACGAAGATGTACAGATCTCGCATCTCGTCGATGGCATCGCGCACCAGCAGCTCGGGAGCCGACGGTTTCTCCTTGTTCCTGCTCAGCTCGAAGTACCGCTCGCGGGGCAGCCGTTCGACCGCCTTCTTTTGATCAAAGCCGCGCTGGCGGATCGAGTGGATACGAGACAGGGTGGCCGGTACCGAGTCGTCGACGGGCAGCCGGATGCTGCGGCCGTCGGAGAGGCCGACCCGCTCGCTGAACAGTTGATGGAACTGGGTGTCGTAGGCGGCCACGAAGGCTGGCACCGACGTCATCAAGTCGCCATCGAGCGCCAGCTCCTGCCCTGAGTTCCGCTCCGAGTAGAACTGCCGCAGCAGCGAGAAGTCGATATCGGCACCTTCGAATGGCACCCGTGCGCGCCCCTCGTCGATGCGGGCCTGCGCCTCCGTGAGCGCGGCGAGCCGATCGCGTGCCGCCTCGATCGCTTCGTCGACCCGCTCTCGTATCTCGTCGCTTACCGCATAGCCGCCCCGAAACACCAGGTCGCTGAACTGCTCGGTCTGCAGGTCGTCGATGGTGAGGAAGCGGCGCTGCTGGTTCATGTTGGCGGCCACCAGCACCTCGCCGAGCGTTGGCCCGCTTGCCCCTTCCCCCAAGAGCACCATCCTGACGTAGCTGGCCAGCTGGTGCGCAGCGCCGGCGGGACCGCCTTCCCGCTCGGCGACCTGATCGAGGGCTACCTCTATCGCATCCAGATACTCATCCCGCGAGCGGAGGAACACGAACAACGACTGCACCGCTTGCAGGCGCTCGACCACGTTGCGGTCGCGCAAGTCCGCCCCCTGGACGCGCAGGCTCCTGAGCTTGTCGATGAGGCGATGGACTACTACCAACAGGTTGTACTCGTACCGGCCGAGGTAGCGCCAACTCTCCTCCAGCACCGCCCCGCACACCCGGATGAGCTCGTGCGCCGGCACCACATAGTGCTCGTCGACGACGTTGCGTAGGCGAGATAGCAGTTTGGGACGCGGAGGTAGCAGAGAGGAGACCAGCAGCCCGGTGCGCTCGCCGAACGCGCGCAGCAGCCCGTGCTCCTTCATCAGGTAGCCGAAGATCGACGGGCTCCGCACCTGGAGCCGGGTGAGGTCGTGGAGCGCCGCGAAGGGCAGCATGAGCGGGCGAATGCGGCCGCCCGGCTCGGCGCCGATGTCCAATCTGTCCGCTGGCGGTTCTGTCGGAACGGATAGGTCCAGGACGCAGCTCCCCTCTCCTAGGTCGGTATGCGGCCGCCGTCTCTTGACGACCGTCTCCTGACGCCCGCCACTCGACCGCTGCTCCACGTCGCTTGCCTCAACGGCGGCTGGGGTAGAGCCTTTGAGAGGCGTCCCACACGATGAGCAATCCCCCCGCCGCCCCTCCCGACCCACCGTCGCCCCCGGACGAGCCCGAGCGGCTGCCGGAACCGATGCGCGAGCGGGCCGTGGAGTTGCTTGGCCAACACTTCGCCCTCGATCACCTCTCTATGGAAGACTACGAACGCCGGGTGAATCAGGCTCTGGAGGCCAGCAGTGGCGCGCAGCTCGACGAGATCCTTGGCGCCCTGCCAGCGATAACGGCGCCGGTTCCCCCGCCCAGCGCTGACAGTGACGGTGAGCTATTGCCGCTGCGCCCCACCTCCCTACCTAGCGAGCTGCAGCGCTACGAGAGGCTGGCGGCAATCTTCGGCGAGGCCAACCGGACCGGCGTCTGGGTTCCGGCGAGGGAAACCACCGTCAGCGACGTATTCGGATCGGTGGTCCTCGACCTGCGGGAAGCCCGTTTCGGACCGGGCCAGACCAAGATCATCGTCCAGGCGCTCATGGGTTCGGTCGAGGTGGTGGCGCCGCCGGAGCTCGCCGTCGAGTGCGGCGGCACCCCCATCTTTGGCGAGTTCGACCAGCGCCGGGAGACGCCGACGGTACGCGCGCTCGACTCACCCACCGTTCGGATCGAGGGGCTGTGCGTGTTTGGCTCGGTGGAGATCGAGACGCGTCGCGCCGGCGAGTCGAAGCGCGCGGCCAGGCGCAGACGGCGGCGGGAGCGGCGCGGCCAGGACTAGGCGTCCGGCTGCGGCGGGATGCCGAGGAACACGTTTACCCCCGCCTGCTGCGGTTTGCCGGCGATACGGCGGAAGGAGACTATCTGCCCCACGTGGGTGAGCGCGTCGGCGAGCTGACCGTTTATGGCGTGCCACACGGGACGACCGCGCACCCGGGCCTCCGCCAGGGCGGCGTCGTCCAGCTCCAGCAGACGCCGACGCAGCGTAGCGAGCACATCGAGCACCGCGGCGCGGGTAGTGGCAAAGCCCGCCACGCTATCCGCCTCCTCCGGCAGGGGGCCGACCGCCCGCGCCACCCGCGCCATCATGCAGACGATGTGGTCGGTCAGCTCACCGATGCTCTTGACGTCAGCGGCGGGGCGAAACTCCGCGTCCTGTGCGTCGAGGCCGGCGGTTGCCCACAGGAAGCGGAAGCCGAGGCCATCCACGAGACGCACCAGCGCCGTCGTCGCCTGCAGCCGCTGCGGATACTCTGCAATCTGATAGAAAACGCTTGCTGCGTCGGGATGAGCGTTAGCGTCCGTGGGCATTGCATCTCCAGCCTACCCCATTCGCCGCTGCCCGGTTCGTTGGGGCAGCAGTAAGTCGGCTCGCACTGGTCGTGACGATAGGGGTTGCGTTCGGCAGCGGCTCGGTTGCCAATCGCTTCGCCATTGCCGAGCTGCCGGCGTTGACGGTGAGCGCCGCCCGGTTGGTGGTGGCGTCGCTGCTGTTCGCCGCACTACTGCTGGTGCGGCGCCCGCCCCTCCCCCGCGGGCACGAGCTGCTGCCGGTGGCGCTGGTCGGGCTGGGTTACGTGGCCCTTCCGGTAATGGCGTTCACCGCCGCACTCCGCTACATCTCCAGCGGTGTGCAGGGTGTGCTGTTTGCCCTGCTGCCGTTGGCCACCGCCGCGATCGCGCACCGGTGGGTGCCGGGGGAGCGCCTTACCGGCCGGCGACTACTGGGACTGTTGATCTGACTCGCCGGGGTGGTCGCTCTGGTCGCCAGCCACACCGACGGCATTGGCGCCGGCGCCTTCGATGCCCGCGGCTACGTGTTGACGCTGCTCGGTGTGTTGAGCGTCGCCGCCGCGGTGGTGTTCGGGCGCCGCCGCCTCGGAAGTCACCAGCCGCTGGCGGTGGCCGCGGTGCAGACGTTCGTGGGGGCGCTACTGACCGTTCCAGTGGAGCTGGTAGCAAGCTCCGCAGCCCTGGCCGGAGTGGCGAGCGCTCCGCCGCTAACCTTGGGGGTGTTGGCGCACCTCGGCGTGGCGGCCTCGACCCTGCCGTTCCTGGCCACCTTCACCCTCGTCAGACGGCGTGGTGCTACGGACGCGGCGCTGCCCGGCTATCTGATACCGGTGGTCGCCGCATCGCTGGGGGCGCTGCTCCTGGGCGAGCAGGTGACGCCGGCACTGCTGGGGGGCGGCGCGTTGGTTCTGGCGAGCGTCCTGATCGTGACCAGGGCGCCTACTGACGCGGGTCGGACGGCACGGAGGTAGCGTATGCTTGGCGGAGTGTTGCCCCGGTTTCGGCGCTGGCCAATTGCCGCAGTGCTGCTGCTCGCCTGCCAGTTCTCTGTCGCGCAGGAGTCGGAGAGCGCCTGGCCCGTCGAGAGGTACGCCGACCACGACTATGTCAGCTTCGCCGCGCTCCCCGAGGTTGCCGAGCGCCTGGACTTCGACCGCATCGACTATCCGCTACTACAGGCGGCGGTGTTCTACGCGACCAACCGTCAGCGCGTCGCCAACTCGCGTCAGCCATTCACACACTCGGAAGCGCTCGAAGGCGCCGCCGGCGAGCATAGCCAGGCGATGACCGCGCGACGCTTCTTCTCGCATCACAGCCCGGTTCCCGGACGTCGGACCATGCAGGCGCGACTGGCTCTGGTCGGGGTGCGGGACACCTACACCGGAGAGAACATCGCGCAGTCGTTCGCCGTGGAGTACGTGGCGGGCACCCGTATCCGCAGCGACGCGGTGCTGCCGCACCACACCTACTTGGGCGCGGCGCGCGCCGTCGTCGACCAGTGGATGGGCTCGCCAGGCCATCGTGCCAACATACTGCGTAGTCGGTTCACCCACCTGGGCGTTGGTGCCTCCTTCCTCCCCGGCAGCTTTCCCACATTCAACATGACGCAGAACTTTGCGGCGCTGGCCGAGTAGATGGAGCTGCTAGCGGCGACAGGGCGACAGGAGGAGCCGGCCGATGCGGCCACCTTCGACGGAGCGGCGACGGTAACCCGTTTCGTGTCGGCCACGCCGGCCGCCGCCAAGGTGTATCGAGTGCGATTCGAGCCTGGCACACGACTCAGCTGGCACACCCACGACGCCCCGCAGATCCTGATCGTGGAGGCGGGGCAGTGCGAGATCCAGGTCTGGGGCCAGGAGCTGGCCCTCGCCCGTCCCGGCGATGTCGTCCGGATCGAGGCCGGCGAGAAGCACTGGCATGGGGCAGCAGCGTCGGGTGCCATGACCCACGTCGCGGTGAACCTCGGCTCCCACACCGAATGGCACGAGCGGGTGGCGCGATAGCTCACGGCCTCGCGGAGACCGCCTAGTAGCGGTATTCGGTTATCGCCTGGTGCATCGCCAGGTAGTTGGTCAGTGGCACCTCGTTGTTCACCTCGGTGCTGGAGCCAACCATGATACGACCCTCGGTCGCTTCGATATTGCGCACCACCTGATCGGCAATCTCCTGCGGCGCCCCGTTGGGCAGCAGCTGGCTGACGTCGATGGTGCCCAGCAGTATGAGGTCCGGATAGCGCCGGTGCAGCTCGGCGGGGTCCATGCCTGCCAGCGGCTCCACCGGGTGGAGCAGATCGATGCCGGCCTCGACCAGATCGTCCATCACCGCCATCAGGTTGCCGTCGGAGTGGAACGACACCTTCTTGCCCTTGTCGTGGAGCGCCTTGCATAGGCGAGCGTAGCCGGGAAAGAACGACTCACGGAAGAACTCAGGCGAGAAGATCATGCCGGTCTTGAATGCCATGTCGCACGCCTCGTTGACGATCGGCGCCTCGTCGGGCAGCGGCAGGGCATCGATGGCCTGCAGCAGCTTCTCCCAGCGGCACTCGATCTGCCGGTGGATGATTCGCGGCGAGTCCACCAACAGATAGCTGAACTCCTCCAGCCCAATCTCGGTGAAGATGTGGTCGAGACGGGGGGCCTCCGTAGTGCCAGTCGCGCGAGATATCGCCGGAAGCCGACTGCAGCGCCAGCCACTCGCCGCGCTCCGCCTCCAGCTGGCGTTGCTCGGCGGCGGTCCAGTCCCATGGCTCGCCGATCGCCTCTCCCTTGATCCGCTCGTACTCGGCAGGGCTGTCGTAGACGACGGGCTGGTCCCAATTGGTCCAGCGATAGCGGGAGACTCGGCGGCCGTCGTCGGTAACGATGTGGTCGTCGGGGCCGAGGTGGGGTGACTTGAAGAACCCCTTCGTGGCGTCGAGGGCTGCGGTGTGTGCGGCTATCACCACCCCCGGCACGGTGTCGGGGCCGAGCGCGGCGCCGCCGAAGTGTTCGATGATGGCGTCGTTGCGCAGCGTGTCGTAGGTGGGAGGGCGATCGGGCAGCCGGCCCTCCACAAGCGTGGCGACCCGCTGCCGGGAGGTAATCGCCTCGCTCTCTTCGTGGCTCATGACTTCTGTCTGGTTCGAGGGTACCACGGCGGTGCGCTCATATCGCCTCTACCACGGCGACAAGTGTCGCCAGCCAGGCCACTCCCAGCAGCGTCTCGAGCACGCCGACCGCTCGGATCGAGCGCGGCCAACGGCGGGCCGCTAGACCCAGTACCGCCCTGCCCAGCAGCGCCGCGTACGGGATGGCTGCCGACCACGGCACTGCGATCCCAGGCGGATACGACCCAGCCAGGAGGGCGCTCGCCACCGCCAGCACCGCGACCACCGCCGCCGCGTGGGCGACGACGACCCCCATCTTGTGCACTCGGGATGGCCGACCCCGATCGCGAGCCACCCGCGCCCGCACATAGGCCACCGCGGGTACCGAGCGCAACAGGGCGAGCGCCGCCACCAACGCCGCCACCTCGAGCGTCGCTCCGGCAGCCAACAGTGGGGCGGAGCCCAGCACGCCGAACGCCGTTGCGACCGCCACATCCGCAGCGGCGCTCCGTGAGCGACCGCGGGTGGCTGCGGCCAGGGCGCCGGCGGCGAGAGGGATGGCCACGGCGATCGTCAGCAGCGGGCGCGGACCAGCCGCCAGTACCACCCACGACCAGGCTGCAGCGCCCACCAGTCCGTAGCCAATCGCAATCGATACGGCGGCTCTTCGCCGGAGCGTGAAGGTGCTGGTGGCCGCCACCTGTAACGGGCGGCGCAGCAGGAATGCTGCAGCGACGCCGATGAACGCGGCCACGCCGGGTATCGACGGCGCCAGCAGCAAGCCGAGCAACACCGGCGCGAGGGCCAGATTCCACGACCCGTGCTCGGGCGGCAGGGCGACGGAACGGAGTTTCACTGTCCGTACTCACGTGCCAGCTGGCTCGGGGTGAGCCAGGCGTCATGGTGCCTGAGCCGCGCAACCGCGGCCCGAAAGGCGGCGGACTGCAGCGGCGGGTGTCCGAAGCGGAACAGATGGGAGGTGCAGCCGCAGTCGGAGCTGCCGAAAGCGGCGATCTCCTCCGTGGCGACGGCGCCGATCAGCCGCGCGGCGTGGCACTCGAGTCGCGCACGGCTGACCACCGCGTGGGCGGTAACGAAGCGTGTCCGCGTGGTGAGGTAGTCGATGTGCCAGTGCATCCGCTTGCGTCGGCGGCGATGCCGGGCAAGCCGCTGCCACAGATTGCGGAGCGCCGACCCCACGTACACGTAGTATCCGGCGGCAAGCCGCATCGTGCCGAGGGCACCGACCTGCAGATCGGTGGGAGTCGCTAGCTCCACGGTGAGTAGGTAGCAGCCCGAGTCCATGCGCAGGCCGGTGAGACGGTCGACGTCTACCGGCACCTCACCCACCACCGTAGCGCGCCCGTCTGCTGCCACACTCAGCGCCACCGCCTCGGTCCGAACCTGCCC
>CAJWOB010000041.1 GCA_913043885.1 uncultured Spirochaetaceae bacterium
GTCAACGCGCGCATCAACCTGCACGCGGTGGTGCGTCACGGAGTCAACGCCCACCACATTATCGAGGCGCTCTACAAGGCGCTCGGTCGCGCGCTGGCGGAGGCGTACGCGCCGGCCGGTACGGTACGGTCCACCAAGGGCGCGGTCGACTGAGGTGGCGGCTGACAGCGGCCGCGTGCGCCCCACCGGCGTCCTGGAGCGGATGCCGGCGTCGAGCTTCCTGCGGGTCACCCGCAAGGATGTCCCATCCGACCAGCGAGCCGCGCTGGTGCGCAAGGGCAACCAGCTCTATGCCGAGGGGAAGTACGACGTGGCGGAGCGGATCTTTCTGACAGTTCACTATTCCGATGGACTGGTCCGGCTCGGCGACTACTACCGCGAGCAGGGTAGGACGCTCGATGCGCTGCGTATGTTCTGGCTGGCACCCGACGAGACACGCAAGGAGGCGGTAGTGGCGGAGATGGCGGCGGTGGTTAGCAAATGGCTGCGCGAGGACGGCGATGGCTGACGGAGATCACGGAGTGGCCGCCGATCTCTCCAAGGCCGGCTATTAACTGCTCAAGGAGGGGAACCAACCCGCAGCACGTGAGAAGTTCGACGAGATTCTGACCTTCGAGCCGCACAACAGCTATGCGCTGGTGGGCATCGGCGAGGTGGAGCGGCGCCGCGGCAACCATGGTGCTGCCATGGACGCGTTCGACGTGTGCCTCCGCCACGATCCCGACAACCGTTTCGCACTTATCGGTCTTGCCGACTGCTGCCGCGCACAGCGCGACTACCACCGTGCCATCGAGATATGGGAGCAGTACCTCGGCCAGGACGAGGACGACATCGCCGTCCTCACCCGCATCGGCGACGCGTATCGCAAGATCGGCGACCACCGTTGCTCCAAGGAAATCTACGAGCGTGCGCTCGAGGTGGAGCCCGACAACGCCTACGCCCTCACCGGGCTCGGGCACCTGCACTTCGACTTCCGTGAGTATCGGGCTGCACTGCAACGCTGGACGCGGATGCTGGAGCCCGACAATATCCGCACCCTCACTTCGGTAGGTAACTGCTACCGCAAGCTCAAGGAGTTCGAAGGCGGGCTGGTGTACTTCCAACGCGCCGAGCGGCTCCAGTCTGGAAACTTCTTCGCGCTGTTTGGGTTGGCCGACTGCTACCGCGGCATGGGCGACAACGAACGCGCGCTGGAGCACTGGCAACGCATCGTCTCCGACGACCCCCACAACAAGATCATCCTCACCCGGGCCGGAGACTCGCTGGCGCGGCTGGGGCACACCGACGAGGAAGAGCACCACTACCGGACGGCCCTGGATCAGCACTACGATACCTACGCGCTCCTCGGGCTTGCTCAGATCCAGCGCGATCGCGGCGACCTCGACGACGCGGTCGACTCGCTTTCGCGTGTCCTGGCGCAGGAGCCGCGCAACACGCGGGCGGTGTGCGATCTGGCGCGCACCCATGACGCGGCCGGCAGTCGGGAGCGAGCGCGTGGCGTGCTGCAGGACTACCTGGATCGAGGCGGCCGCGGGCGATACGTCACTGAGCTACTCCAGCAGCTGAGCTAGCCGCGGGCCGGCGCCCGTGCGGAAGCCGCCGCTCAGAATCGGCCGCTCGGAAGCGGTTACTCCAGGCGGGACTTGCTTTCCTCGGTCAGGAACTCCGGCACCACGTAGACCGTTGGTGGCGATCCGTCCCGAGTCGCCCGCAGCTCGGCGTCGCCGGCGCTTACCCAGCGTTCCAGCTCCGTGCGCGCCTCCTCCAATGTGCAGGTCGATTCACCCGAGACGATCGCGGGCGTCAGAACGCCTCCCGCGCTCTTGGCCGTCCGCAACACGATGCGCTCTAGTGACTCGGTGGCGCTCGCCGGCGTCGCCGGGTGGCGGATGGCGGCCGGCTCCGCCGATCCTGCAGGCAGGCTGGAGGCGGAGTACCCCCGCACGGCGTTGGCTTCCTCGACCATTCGCGGCAGGCGCCACAGGTCGGGGACCGCGCCGCCGAGGAAGCCCAGGCCGCCGGTGAACGCCCATAGCACCCCGGTGCCATGCTTGCGCAGGTAGTGACGATGCAGGCCCAGAACTCCACAGCCGCCGAGGACCCACAGCAGGTAGGCGAGCTCCAGGGAGTAGCTGCCGCGCATGCCGGTGTCGCTCATGGATAGATGCGGGAGAGGGTGCGCGGGAAGGGTATCGCCTCGCGCACATGATGGGTGCCGGTCAACCAAGCCACGGTGCGCTCCAGGCCGATACCGAACCCGGAGTGGACCACCGACCCGTACTCCCGCAGCTGCAGGTACCAACGGTAGGCGTCCTCCGGAAGCCCGTCGCCGGCGATGCGCGCCTGCAATAACCGATAGTCGTCCTCACGCTGCGAGCCGCCGATGATCTCGCCGTAGCCCTCGGGGGCCAACAGGTCGGCGCAGACGACGGTACGAGGGTCGTCTGCGTTGGCCTTCATGTAGAACGGCTTCACCTCCCGAGGGTAGTTGCGGACGAACACCGGCCGGTCGAATTGACTGCTCAGTAGCGTCTCGTCGTCGGCCCCGAGGTCGCGGCCCCACTCGATGTCGCTGCCGAGGCCGCGGAGCATGTCGACCGCCTCGGTGTAGGACAGGCGCGGGAACGGGGGCTGCACCGCCTCGAGCGGAGCCAGATCGCGACCGAGCGCATGCAGCTCGCCCGCGTGCGTGGCCAGAAGGTCCTGCACCACGCTGCAGATCATCTGCTCCTGCACGTCGAGGTTGCCGTCTCCGTCGACGAAGGCCATCTCGGCCTCGAGCATCCAGAACTCGGTAAGGTGGCGTCGCGTCTTCGACTTCTCCGCCCGGAACGTGGGGCCGAAGTTATAGACGTTGCCGAAGGCCGCACACGCCGCTTCGAGGTAGAGCTGTCCGGTTTGCGCCAGGTAGGCGTTGCCGAGGTCGAAGTAGGGAAGCGTAAACAGCGAGCTGCCGCTCTCGCCTATCGCACCGGTGAGGATCGGCGTGTCCACTAGGACGAAGTCCCGGTCGTCGAAGAACCGCCGCAATGCGCGGGCAACGCCGCCGCGCACCCGCAGCACTGCCTCCTGCCGTGGCGAGCGCAGCCAGAGGTGCCGGTGCTCGAGGAGGAAGTCGACGCCGTGTTCCTTCTTGGCGATGGGGTAGTCGGTGCTCGGGTTCTGCAGCACCTCCAGGTCGCGTACCGACAGCTCCACTCCGCTGGGCGCGCGGTTGTCCTCCTGAACCACCCCGGTAACGGCCACGCTCGCCTCCATCTTGAGGTCCGCCAGAACGTCGAATGCCGCCTCTCCGCACTCGCCACGGACCGCCACTGCCTGCACACGCGCGGTGCCATCGCGGAGCTGCAGGAATGCGATCTTGCCCTTGGAGCGCTGATTGAAGAGCCAGCCAGCTACCCGAACGGTGTCACCGACCCGCGTTGGAAGCTCGGCGATGGAAGTGGTGGCGGACACGCCGCTAGTCCTGATTTCTCACCAGAATAGCCGAACGAGAGCCCGTCGCAGCTAACGCATTGAGCTGAATGAAGGTGTGTGTCGTCATGGAATATAAGGACTTCTCACACTGCAACGGGCGCTCGAGACTCTGCACGCTGACTTCCGTGCCGGATAAGCATTCGCAGCATGGCACCGGCGTTTGTGAGAAGTCCACGCTAGCGGGTGGCGTCCTCTCGTGTCACCTGGTCGCGTGGCCGCAGCTCCAGCGACCCGTCCCGAGCCCGCCGGTAGATGAGCTCCAACAGCCCGCGCAGCGCCCCCTCGGATTCGGCCGCCAGCACCGGCCCGAGGGCACGGTCATCCTCGTCGAGAAGCTGCACCCTGCCGGCGGACATGGCCGCGCGCAGGCGCTCGGCGCTCTCGCGGCTGGCTGCACGCAGCACCAACACCACATCCTGATCGCTCATTTCGCCCAGTAGACGTTGCAGATCGAGGTCTTCCGCTCGGTCGATGAGCTCTTCGGTAATCATCTTGCGGCGCACTTCTTCGGCTAGCTCGGTGTCACTCTCCTCGAGCCCACCGAGAATGGCGTCCTCCCGCAGCTCCTCCATGTGACCCAGAATCTCGGCTAACACCGAGGTGCCGTCCACCGACCGCGTTACTATCTTTCCCTGCGCCCGTACCTTGCGCTTCAGCGCCGCTTCGGTCCGCTGGATGGTCTCGGCGGGAACGTCGCCGAGTGAGGCGATGCGGGCCACCAGCTCGGCCTGCAGAGTGGGATCTATCGCCACCACCACCTTGGCCGCCAGCTCTGGCGCCAGGTGGGCGACGATTACTGCCACGACCGCCGGTGGCTCGGACCGCAGCAGGCCCACCACCTGCTCTGCCTCGACGTCTGCCAGGAACGAGAAGGGATGCGGGCGAGCGCCGCGCATCACCGAGTCGTACATCTCGGCACCGCGCGCCTCGCCGAACGCGGCCACCAGCATGCCGCGTGCCTGCGCCGCCCCACCTCTGGCGTACAGGTCGCGGGTCTTCACCAGCACACCGAATTCCTCCAGTATGCGATACGCCTCGCGGCTCTCGATAGCGCGGGTCGCCGCCATCTGCGCGGTAATGCCGGTAGCCTCCTCGTCGGTGAGGTGGCTCAGCACCAACGCCGCGGGCTCCTGCCCGAGCAGCATCAGAAACTTGGCCGCTCGCTCGTAGCCGCGGTCGCGGGCGGTGCCGCGCACGAAACCACGGGTGGCGGCGTCCGTCGGCGGCTCCTGGGCACGAGGAGGCCGTGGTCGTTGCGTCATTTCCCCTCCCAGCGACGCGCCGCGCAACGCTGTCTCAGCGCGTCGACAGCGGCATTCTACTCAACCGCGTGGGCCACCGCCCAGTCCAACGGTCGTCGCGGCTAGGGAGGGACGCTCAACTCGTGGAGCAGATCCTGCAGCGGCAGCGGGTCGGAGGCCTCCGGACGGCAGGTACGCCCGTCGAGGGTGACGTTCAAGCTCTCGTTGCCAAACCGATCTCCCAAGTCGGAGGGGAGATCTCGGCCTTCGAGGGCTTCGTCGAGAGCGGCCAATGGCTCCACCACCTCATCGAGGGCCGCCTCGAACATGTCGAGGTAGCTTGCCGTGCTCACACGAGTCGGTTCGCATGGGTGAGGCCACGGGCGGTGGCGTAGATTCGCCACATCGAGTGCCTCCGGGACCGTCGCCGGATGGAACACCGCCATGCGCCGGTACCGGTACCCTTCAGCGCGGTCGCGCTGCTTCGCCAGACTGTGGCGATGCGGACTGCGTGGATCGGTCATCGCGTAGAATCGAATCGAGTCCTCATAGGCATTCTCGATGCGGCGCCGATCGCGCGACTTGTAGCGGGCGTCCGGATAGGTGGCGTTGACCCCCTTCAGCAGCATCTTGATGGTGGCGTAGGGGAGCATGTCGCCGCAGTAGGCGCGGGAGAAGAAGTCGACATCGGCGGGCGTCTCGCGACGCCGCTCCTGGAGCAGGACAACGTCCAGCAACCGCTCGAGGAAGGTGTGGAGCCGGAACTGCGACTTGGTGCTCGGATCGTCGTGCTTCACCCAGCCGCTGCGGCAGACGACATAGGGGTGGGCGTGACGATCCAGCGCACCGTGGGTGGCAAACCCCAGCAGGAACGCGCGTGCCTGTCGATCGACCGGGCGGTCGCTACTGCGCGCTTCGGCCACCAGTACCGCCGCCATGTTGGCGATGAGGCTGCCGTACCATCGTCGATGGATCAGCGCGCCGTAGCGGAGCCCGGTGGGGCGGGTGCGCTGGTTGTGATAGAAGAAATCTGGCCCTTGCGCGCCGAAGGTGAACAGCCCGCCGCCAGCGCGAACGAGCGGCTCGGCACGGGGCCCTACTGCTCGGGCGAGCGCCTCGTCTGCGAATAGGGTGTGGCTCAGCTGAGCCGGCATGTTGCCGCGCACGCTACCAACCCGCCCGTTTGCTTGACAACGCATGGCAAACGGGCAGTATGGTGCCGCCAATTCTCGCCGCTGTAGCTCAGTTGGTAGAGCAGAGGACTGAAAATCCTCGTGTCAGCAGTTCGATTCTGCTCGGCGGCACTTCGCACCAGAGGAGATCCCTAGTTCCGACTGCCCGGGGCGGGCGCCACGCTCCATCCAAACGGTCCGATCATCGCTTGGCTCCGGTGATCCGCCGTACGGGTAACCACATAGAGGTCGTAGCGGCTTCCCAGCCGCGATCCTGCCGTCAGCTCCGCCAGATCGATCTCGCCACCGCCCTCCAGGGTGGCGACGCCCGCCAGGCCGTCGGCGCCCAGCAGCCACAGCTCGTGTTCGCCGTTGCCGGCGATCTGCGCCCGGCTGCCGCTCAGCACCACCGCTGCCGGGGGCGGTGAGGTGCGACCAGGCGCCATCACCAGCTCTCGCTCGGTGGATTCGCCAGCGGCATCGACCAGCACCACCCGGTAGGTGCCGTCCGGGAAAGGGCCACGGTCGGGCATCGCCAGGCGCGGCTCGCCGATCCAGGTGTCGCCGTCGGCGACCACCTGTAGCCAGGCGTCGCCGTGGGTGGCCCAGAACAGCTCCGCGTCGTCGTGTATCAGGTAGAGGCGATCGAGGTCTTCGACACCGTCCAAGTCTCCGGCGCTGACGAACAGAGATAGCACCTCGTATGTCGTGTTCCGCTCACGGTCGGTGAGCTCATACACGGTCAGATCGACCTCGACGATATCGGGTGGGTTCGACTCGCAGCCAGTGGCGAGACTCACGGCCGCGCAGACAGCGCCAATCAAGAGGCCGATCCGGATCATGCCTCGACAGATTCGCGGGCCGCGGTCCCGTCGTGGGTCACGCCTCGCCGCCCACGGCGTCGGCAAGGGCTGCCAGGAAACGCTGCACCTCGTCCGGCACGCCTACCGATACCCGAAGGTAGCCCGAGAGTCGGGGCGCGCGGGGGATGCGAACGATTACCCCGCGCTGCTCCAGTGCCGCAGCTAACGCGGCTGCGTCGCGACCGGTGTCGAACAGCACGAAGTTGGCCGCCGACGGCACCGGCTGCATTCCCAATTCCTCGACGCCCGCGGTTATGGCGCGCCTACCCGCATCGTTGTTGCTCACCGTCCGCCGGAGAAACTCCGCGTCCGTGAGGGCGGCAACCGCCGCCCGCTGCGCCAGTACCGAGGTGTCGAAAGGGGGTCGCACCCGCTGCAGTACCGCGATCGTCTCCGCCGAAGCGATGCCATACCCGAACCGAACCCCGGCGAGACCGTGAGACTTGGCCAGGCTACGGACTACGACCGCTCCGCACTCGCCTGCCACCGCCAGCGCCGCCAGCGAGGGCATGCGATCGGGGGGCGCGAAGTCGGCGTACACCTCGTCGTACACCACGAACACGCGATCCGGAAGCGCAGCCCGTAGCCTGTCGAGCCCGCTCTGCGCGAGTAGGGTGCCGGTGGGGTTGTTGGGGTTGCACAGGAACAGCATGCGGGTCCGTTCCGTCACCGCGCTCAGGATCTGGTCGGCATCGATCTCGAGGTTTGGCATGGCGGCGGACACCGGCACTGCGCCCTTGCTGCGCGCGGCGATGGCGTACATGTCGAAGGTAAGCTCGGGGATAATCACCTCATCGCTCGGCTTCAGGAATGCCAGTGCTGCCAGATAGATGATGGAGTCGGCGCCGTTGCCGGTGATGATGTTGGCCGAACCCACGCCGCAGTGGGCGGCCAGCGCGTCCTGAAGCTCCGTCTCATACACCTCGGGGTATTGCGCCGCCCGCGGGATCGCCGCGTTGATGGCCGCGGCCGCCCGCGGGCTCATGCCGAACGGATTCTCGTTGGATGCCAGTTTGATCAGGTCGTCGCGGCCGGCCTCTCTGGCTACCTGCTCGATGCTTCGGCCGGGTACGTACTCTGGGATGTCGAGGACGCCGGGCGCCGCAGCCTGGCGGGGTTGGAACATGGCGGTGGCGCACCGTACCCGAGCCCGCACGCCGGTGGAAACCGTTGACATGTGGGCGGGGTGGTGCAAAAATATGCGCTATGGTGGAAGAATATCGGGCCCACCAGGGCGGTGCGCGCCAACAGGAGGGCGCGTCGTCGGGCGGCGCGCCGTCCCGTGCCGACACTGCGGTCCGCCACGCCACGGTGCGCCGACTACTAGCCGCGCACCGCGTCGAGCGACAGGAGCAGCTGCAGCAGCTGCTGGCTCAGGAGGGAGTGGCCGTTACCCAGGCAACGCTGTCGCGAGATCTCAAGAGTATGGGAGTGGCCAAGGTTCCCGATTCCGGTGGCTATGTGTACCGGCTGGCTGACGGCCAGCCCCCCGCCGTGCCTGCCACCCTGGCCGATGACCTCGCTCGCGGCGTGCTTGCCGCGGAGCTCAGCGGCAACCTGATGGTAATCAAGACGCAGAGCGGCCATGGCAACAGCGTTGCGGAGGCGCTGGACCGCCTCGATCTTCCAGAGTTGGCAGGTACCGTGGCTGGTGACAACACGATTCTGGCGGTGGTGCGTGAGGGCGTGGTGCGGGAACAGCTGCTGAGCACCCTCGCGGCCACGGCCTCGTCACTCCACGCCTGGCTGGCCTGAGGCGATGGCCGCCAACCAGAGCGACAGCGAGACGGCCGTCTCGCCGACCGTGGTGGTCAAGTTGGGTGGTGCGGTAGCGGCCGTGCCCGCCAAGCTTGCCGACCTGATCGGCGACGTCGGTGAGCTGGTGGCAGCCGGCAGTCGAGTGGTGATCGTCCACGGCGGCGGTGCCGAGGTGTCGGCACTCAGCGAACGGCTTGGCTTGAAGCCGCGCATGGTCGACGGAGTCCGTCAGACCACCGCCGAAGAGATGGACGTGGTCGACATGGTCCTGTGCGGCCTGGTGAACAAACGGGTGGTGCGCGCCTGCGCCGGGGCACAGCTGTCCGCGGTGGGCATCTGCGGATCCGATGGCGACCTGTTCGCCGTCCGCCGCCTGGCGGGCAATGGCGTGGCCGCGGCGGATGCGAGCCACACCGGCGAAGTCGAGGCCGTCGCTCCGGCGCTGCTTCACCACCTCCTCGACGCCGGGTACGTACCGGTGGTGGCCAGCCCAGCACACCTTGCCCCCGATGTTCCGATGAACATCAACGCCGACGCCGCTGCCCTCGAGCTTGCGCCGGCTCTGCGTGCGCAGGCGCTGCTGTTCCTCTCCGACGTCGCCGGGGTACTGAGCGACGGAGTACCGGTAGCCGCGCTCACGCCGGCGGCGGCAGAGGCCGAGATCGCCCGCCGGACGATCACCGGTGGCATGATCCCCAAGGTACGCGCTGCCGTCGGCGCGGTGACGCGCGGGGTGAGCAGCGTGGTGGTGGGGCGCTACGAGGGGCGCCACACGTTGCAGCGCATGTTGGCGGGACGACAAGGAACGACGATCCACGCGGTGGCTGACGCCGCCGCACCCGTACGGAGCGGGAGACACCACACGGAGGGGTGACATGAAACGAAACGGGGCGATAGTGAGTGAGCATCCGCTGCCAGGGGCATTTACCCCCGAGCTGCTGGTGCTGCAGCAGGGGAGCGGCGCACGGGTTACCGACGTGGCGGGGAAGGAGTACCTGGACTTCGGCGCCGGGATTGCCGTGAACGCGCTCGGCTACGGTCGCGACGACCTCGCCGACGTGGCGGCAGCGCAGATGCGGCGCCTGATCCACGTGTCGAATCTGTACGCAAGCGAGCCGGGGGTGGCACTTGCGGAGAAGCTCTTGGCTGCGGCACCGGGGGGCGACTTCGCGACCGTCCAGTTCACCAACAGCGGCTCCGAGGCCAACGAGACTGCGTTGAAGATGGCCAGGCTGTACGCAACACGGCGCGCGAGTGCCGCTGGCGACGATGGCGCAGCCCCGCCGCGGCGGATCGCCTGCTTCAGCGGCGCCTTTCACGGCCGCACCATGGGAGCGCTCAGCTGCACGCCGACCGCCAAGTATCAGGAACCGTTCGCGCCGCTGATCCCCGAGATAGAGGTCCTCCCCTACAACGACGCCGATGCCGCCCGCAAGGTGCTGGATGGCAGCTTCTGCGGGGTTATCGTCGAGGTCGTCCAAGGCGAAGGGGGGCTCGACCGCATGACCGACGCCTTCGCTGCGGCACTCAATGAGCTGTGCGAGCAGCACGATATCGTCCTGATCGCCGACGAGGTGCAGACCTGCCTCGCTCGCACCGGGCGCCTGTTCGCCAGCGAGCTGGTGGGGTTGCATCCCGACATCATCACCATGGCCAAGCCGCTAGCTGGCGGCCTGCCGCTGGCCGCCACGTTGCTGCCGAAGAAGATCGATGATCTGCTGCAGATTGGCGACCACGGCACCACCTTCGGTGGTGGTCCGGTGACCTGTGCGGTGGGAAGCGCGGTCTGGGACACGGTCGCCGACACCGCGTTCGTCGAGGCAGTGGCCAGCAAGGGGGCACATCTTGCCGATGGCCTCAGATCCCTGGCGGCCAAGTATCCCAGGTGGCTCGGCGAGACCAAGGGTGCCGGCCTCCTGTTGGGGGTGCGGGTGCTCGGCGAGGCCAAGGCGGCTCCCGGCCAGGAGGCGGCGACCGAGCCCGCCATCACCCGGCTCATGGGTATGCTGCGCGAGGCGGGCTTGCTCACACTGAAGTCCGGCGCCGACGTGCTGCGGATTGCGCCGCCACTGATCGTCACCGCGGCCGATCTCGACGAGGGGCTGGCAAAGATCGACAGCGCGGTCGCGGCCCTGGAGGAGTAGCGATGGCAATTCGCAAGATCGTGCTAGCCTATTCGGGCGGCCTGGACACATCGATCATCATTCCGTGGCTCAAGGAGCGCTACGACGGCGCCGAGGTGGTGGCGTACTGCGGCGATCTCGGCCAGCACGACGATCTGAGCGGACTCGAGACGCGTGCGCTCGCTTCCGGGGCCAGTGAGCTGCACCTGCTCGACCTCAAGCACGAGTTCGTTACCGATTTCGTGTACCCCATGCTGCGGGCCGGTGCCGCGTACGAAGGGCGCTACCTACTCGGCACCGCCATCGCCCGGCCGCTACAGGCCAAGCATCAGGTGCTGGTGGCCCACCAGGTCGGAGCCGAAGCCGTCGCCCACGGCTGCACCGGCAAGGGCAACGATCAGGTCCGGTTCGAGATGGCCTACCGAGCGCTCGGCCCGGAGCTGGCGGTGATAGCGCCCTGGCGGTTGTGGGACATCCGCTCCCGAGAGGAGGCCATCGACTACGCCGCCGCACACGGCATCGATCTCGGTTCGGTATCGCGCAAGAATATCTACTCTCGGGACGACAACCTGTGGCACGTCAGCCATGAGGGCGGCGACCTCGAGCAACCGGGCAACCGTCCGCAGGAGACGCTGTTTCAACGCAGCGTGGATCCCCATGCGGCGCCGGACCGGGAGCACACCGTCAGCATCGGCTTCGAGAACGCCGTGCCGGTATCGGTGGATGGTGAAGCGTTGCCACCCGTCGAGCTGGTGCAGAAGCTCAACGCGTTGGCCGGCGAGAACGGCATCGGACGGGCAGATCTGGTCGAGACGCGACTGGTTGGCATGAAGAGCCGCGGTGTCTACGAGACACCCGGAGGCACGCTGCTGTATGCCGCCCTCGCCGAGTTGGAGTCGCTGGTGCTCGACGCGGATGCGCTGCAATACAAGCAAGCGATGGCACTGCGCTACGCGGAGCTGGTGTACACCGGCAAGTGGTTCACGCCGCTGCGCGAGGCCATGGACGCGCTCGTGTCGCGGCTCGCATCCGGGGTGACGGGCACCGTGGAGCTCGCCCTCTACAAGGGCAACGTCATCGTCGCCGGTCGCGGGGCGCCGCAGAGCCTCTACAGTGAGGAGTTGGCGTCGTTCGCCGCCGGCGGCTACGACCATGGCGACGCTACCGGGTTCATCGAGCTATACGGGCTGCCCACCCGGGTGCGAGCGATGAGCGAAATGGGTCGCTCCGCCGATGGGCCGCCGGTTTGACCCGGTCATTGGCCGGTGGTACCTTGGCGCACTCGGGCTGTGGCGCAGTTGGTAGCGTACACGTCTGGGGGGCGTGGGGTCGGCGGTTCAAGTCCGCCCAGCCCGACTCGGCGACAATGCGTCGCTAGCTCTCCCACTTACCGCCCCGGCGACCGGTGACCGACGGGTCTGATCGTGCCGCCAGTCGCTGAGGCGGCCAGCG
>CAJWOB010000042.1 GCA_913043885.1 uncultured Spirochaetaceae bacterium
CCTCATCGTCGAACCCCTGTCGCTCGATGGTGAGGATCTCGAGCCGCAGCGTGTCTGGCACGCTAGCTGCTCTCTTCCCGCGCTCGCTCCACCACCTCGTCGATGCCGCCGGCCATATAGAAGTGCGGCTCGGCGACGTCGTCCACCTCTCCGTCGAGGATGCGCCGGAAGCTGGATACGGTTTCGGCGATGGGCACGTAGCGCCCCTCGCGGCCGGTGAACTGCTGGGCGACGAACATCGGCTGGGAGAGGAACTGCTGGATCTTGCGCGCCCGCGCCACCGTCAACTTATCGTCCTCCGACAGCTCGTCGACGCCAAGAATCGAGATGATGTCCTGCAGGTCCTTGTAGCGCTGCAGCACCTCCTGCACCCCGCGCGCCACCGCGTAGTGGTCGTCGCCGACGACGCGCGGCTCGAGCGCACGACTGGTGGATGCCAGCGGATCGACGGCGGGATAGATCCCGAGCTCGGCGATGGAGCGCTCCAACGAGATGGTCGCATCGAGGTGTGCAAATGTGGTGACCGGTGCCGGGTCGGTGTAGTCGTCGGCTGGCACATACACCGCCTGCATGCTGGTAATTGAGCCCTTGGTGGTCGAGGTGATGCGCTCCTGCAGCTCGCCCATCTCGGTGCCGAGCGTCGGCTGATAGCCGACCGCGCTCGGCATACGGCCGAGCAGAGCCGAGACCTCCGAGCCGCTCATGACGAAGCGAAAGATGTTGTCGATGAACAGCAGCACATCACGGCCCTGATCTCGGAAATACTCGGCCATGGTCAGCCCGGTGAGCGCGACGCGGAGGCGGACGCCTGGCGGCTCGTTCATCTGGCCAAAGACCATGCACAGCTTGTCCAGGACGCCCGCCTCCTGCATCTCCTTGTACAGCTGCGTACCTTCCCGCGTGCGTTCGCCCACGCCGGCGAACACGGAGTAGCCACCGTGCTCGCGGGCCAGCGATGAGATGAGCTCCTGGATGATGATGGTCTTGCCGACGCCGGCACCGCCGAAGACGCCGGTCTTTCCCCCCTTGGTGAAGGGGGCGATCAGGTCGACCACCTTGATGCCGGTTTCGAATACCTCGGTCCTGGTTACCTGCTCGGTGAACTCCGGGGGGCGGCGATGGATGGGATAGCTGGTATCGGCGGCAACCGCCCCCCGCTCGTCGATGGGGCGGCCGGTGACGTTGAAGATGCGCCCGAGGGTCGCCTCCCCTACCGGTACCGTGATCGGCGCGCCGGTCGCGGTAGCGCGTTGGCCGCGACGCAGCCCGTCGGTGCTCTCCATCGCGATGGTACGCACCACCGAACCGGAGATGTGCTGCTGCACTTCCAGCACCATCCCCTCACCGCCGTCGCGGCCGGCAGTGACGTCTGCGGCACTGGCGACCGTAATCGCGTGCTGGATTTCCGGCAGCTGGCCGCTGGGGAACTCGACATCCACCACGGCGCCAACCACCTGCACGATCTTGCCCTCGATCTGACTTCCGTTGTCTGCCATGTGTCCTCTACCCGCTTTCGGCGGCGCTCAACGCCTCGGCACCACCGGCAATGTCGAGCATCTCGGTAGTAATCGATTCCTGGCGCAGCTTGTTGTAGGTAATCCGTAGGTCCTTCACCAACTCGTTGGCGTTGTCGGTGGCGTTGCGCATAGCGACCATCCGGGCAGCGTGCTCGCTGGCGAGCGCTTCCAGCACCGCCTGATAGATCTGCAACTCCACGAAACGACGCACGATGGCCTCAAGCAGCGTGTCCGGCGCAGGCTCGTAGGTGTACCCGCCTGCCAGCGGCGGTGGCTGGTCCCGCAGGTATTGTGCCATCACCGGCTGCCTGGCGCGGTCGGCCGCAGCGGCGTCCGGCCCGGCGCTGTCAGCGCCACCGGAGACACTATCGTCGATGAAGCTGTCGGCGGACTGTATCGGCAGCAGCCGTCGCACCCAGGGCTCCTGGCGCAGCACATTGACGAAGTCGGTGTAGCCGACGAAAACGCTTCCGGCCTGTCCAGCTAGAAACTCGTCTACCGCTATGCGGCTGATCGGCGCGACGTCCAACTCCGTAGGTCGATCCGGAAGGCCGCCGAACTCCGCAACCACGTTGAACCCGTTGCGGACCATGAAGTCGCGGCCCTTGCGCCCCACGGTAACGATACGCGGCCGCTCGTCCTCGGAGCCCGCTGCAGCGGAAGCGCTGCCGAGGAAGTCCACCGCCGCTCGCAGCATCTGCGAGTTGTAGGCGCCCGCCAGGCCGCGGTCGCCGGTAATCAGCACCAGCAACGGCACCCCCGACTCATCGCGGCCGGTCAGCAGTGGATGCTGTTCTTCCTGCACGGCATGCTCGCGGAGGTAGGTGAGCAGCTCCCACGCCTTGGCCGCGTACGGCCGCGACGCTTGCACCTGCTCCTGTGCGCGCCGCATGCGCGACGCCGCCACCATCTCCATCGCCCGCGTCACCTGGGACAGGTTGGATATGCTGCGTATGCGGGTCCGCAGCGCCCGAATCGATGCCACGCTGGCGCGCTAGTTAGCGCCCTGCTGTGGCGCGCCAGTCCGACCGTATTCGGCGACTGCCGCCTCCAGTGTCGCCTCGAGATCGTCGCTAATCTGCTGTTGCGACGCGATCGTCTGCAGTAGGTGCGGCTGGCTCGCCTCCAGGTGTGCGATGAGACCAGCGACGTACTCTCCGATCTGCGCCACCGGCACCTCACGCGCGTGGCCGTGGGTCAAAGCGAACAGCGCCACCACCTGCTCGGCAAGCGGAATTGGTGCGTATTGAGGCTGCTTCAGCAGCTCGGTGAGGCGTCGGCCGCGCTCGAGCTGGTCGCGGGTGGCGGCATCCAGGTCTGATCCGAACTGGGCAAATGCCGCCAGTGCGTAGTATTGGGCCAGCTCCAGGCGCAGCTGTCCTGCCACCTGCTTCATCGCCTTGGTCTGCGCGTCGCCGCCGACACGGGATACCGAGATACCGACGTTCACCGCGGGGCGCTGGCCGGCGTAGAACAGATCGGACTCCAGGTAGATCTGCCCGTCAGTGATCGAGATGACGTTGGTGGGTACGTAGGCACTCACATCGCCGGCCAGCGTCTCGATAATCGGCAGAGCGGTAAGTGAGCCACCGCCGCGCTCGGGGGACATGCGAGCCGCACGCTCCAGCAGTCGCGAGTGCAGGTAGAAGACATCGCCAGGATATGCCTCGCGCCCGGGTGGGCGGCGGAGCAGCAAGGACATCTGCCGATAGGCCCAGGCGTGCTTGCTCAGGTCGTCGTACACCACGAGGGCGTCGCGGCCCCGCTCCATGAAGTACTCCCCAATCGCACAGCCGGCGTAGGGGGCGATGTACTGCAGTGGCGCCGACGCCGATGCCCCCGCAACCACCACCACGGTGTGATCGAGGGCGCCGTGCTCGCGCAGCGTGGCCACCACCTGGGCCACCTGCCCCTGGCGCTGGCCGATTGCGACGTAGATGCAGAGCAGGTCCTTGTCGCGCTGATTGATGATGGCGTCCAGCGCGAGTGCGGTCTTACCGGTCTGGCGATCGCCGATGATCAGCTGGCGCTGACCGCGACCGACTGGCGTCATCGCGTCAATCGCCTTGATGCCGGTCTGCACCGGCGTGTCGACGTTTACCCGCTCCACCACGCCCGGCGCCACCCGCTCGATTGGCATGGCGGCGTCGGTGTCGATCGGACCGGCGCCGTCGAGCGGCGCGCCGGTGGCGTCCACCACCCGTCCGAGCATGCCGTCGCCGACGTCGATGGAGGCGATGCGACCGGTGCCGTGCACCAGCGCGCCCTCCTCGATGCCCTCGTAATCGCCGATGACCACGGCGCCGACCTGGTCGCGCTCCAGATTGAGCGCGATTCCGGGAATACCGCCGGGAAACTCGAGCAGCTCGGTAAGCATCACCTCGCTAAGGCCATCGATGCGGGCAATCCCGTCACCGACGGAGAGGACCGTACCGACCTCGCGACGCTGGTCCTGCGGTTCGAACTGCTCGATACGGCGACGGATGTCCTGAGTGATTTGGTCGAGTTTGAACTCCATGGCGAACTCCGGCTAGCGGGGGGTAAGTAGGCTCTCGCCGAGCGAGGACAGCTTGGTGGCCACGCTTCCGTCGATAATCTGGTCGCCGATCCGTACGGTCACGCCGCCGAGGAGGCCCGGATCGGTTTCGAAGACGAGGCCAATATCTCCGCCGTAGCAGGCGCGTAGCGACTTGCCGAACGCGTCTCGTTCTGCCGGCCCCACCGGTAGTGTGGTGGTAACCACCGCTACCTGCGCCGCCGGTCCGAAGGTGGCCATGGCGTCGAGATGGCCGACGACTCCAGGCAACCCCTGCAGGTCGCCACGCTCGAGCATGGTGCCCAGCAGCCGTCCGGCAGCGTCGGGCGACCCGCTGGGAAGCAACGCAACGATCTCAGCGTGGCGACTGGCAAGGTCGCGATCGCCCTCCTCCAGGTCGGACCGCAGCGCGGGGTCGCCCTCCAGCCGCTCCGCCACCACGCGCAGCGCCTCCACGAGCGGCGCCGTGGCCATCGCGAAGGCCGCCAGGGCGTACTGACGGGGAGCGCTCACCGGCGGCATCCCGCGCGGCGGCGGCAGTCGATGCGGGGCGTTCCGATCACCCTGGTTGGCGATCCAGCTCGGCCACGAACTGATCGACCAGTCGACGCTGGGCCGACTCGTCTACCGCCGCGCCCACCACCTTGCGGCTGATCTCCAACGCCAGCTCGGCGGCCTCGCGCTGTAGCTCCGAGGCGAGCCGCGCGCGTTCACGCTCCATCTCTTGCCGTGCCTCACTACGGATCTGCTCTGCTTCCTGCTCGGCCGCTGCGAGCGCCTCTGTCCGCATCTTCTCGGTCTGCTCCGCGAGGCGCTTGGCTTCGGCCTGCGCCTCGCTGCGCGCCGCCGCCAGCTCCTTGTCGAACTCCTGCCGCTGCTGCTCCGCGTCGGCGGAGGCACGGTCCGCAGCCTCCAGCCCCTCCGCGATCCGCTGTTGGCGGGCGGCGAGCATGTTCTTGACCGGCTTGTAGAGCAGCACGCGCAGCAGGACCACCAGCACCACGAAGTTGATCGCGTACGCGATCAGCCCGCTGAGTGAGATGCCTAGTGCTTCCATTTACCGAACCCGCAGCGCCACGCGGCGCGCTAGACGACGAACAGAAGGATGAGCGATATGACCAACGCGAAGACGCCCAGTCCCTCGGCGAACGCGATGCTGACGAACATGTTCGTCGTAATCGGCCCGCGGGCATCCGGATTGCGCCCAATAGCCTGCAGCGCGTTGGAAGCGATCATGCCAACGGCGATGCCGGGCCCGAGAACGCCGATAGAAATGGCGATCGCGGCGGAGAGCAACTTGATTGCTTCTGGGGTCATCGATACTCCTTGCCTCTGGAAGGTGTGGCTTTAGTGCTCCCCGTGGTGCGAGACCGCCAGGGAGAAGAACGACAGCGACAGAATAAAGAACACGAATGCTTGGATGAAACCGACGAATAACTCGAAGCCGAAGAACGCCAGCACCGCCCCGAGCGTCACCAGCGCGGAGATGACCATCAGGATGACCTCGCCCGCGAAGATGTTGCCAAACAGACGGAACGAGAAGGACACCACCTTGGAGACCTCGCTGACCAGCTCCATGAGCCCGGCGAAGACGTCGACCATGCCGAGCCCGATGCCCTTGGTCTTCAGGCTCTTGAATCGGAAAAAGTTACCGAGGTAGCCGATACCGCTGCTCCAGAAGCCGAACACCTGCACCATGAACATGGTGATCAGCGCCAGCGTGAGCGTCAGATTCAGGTCGCTGCTCGGCGCACGCAGGAACGGCACCAGCACGAACCCGGCGTGATGACCGGGCTCCAGGTGCGCGTGGTGGAGGACCTCCTCGGCGGTACCCCGCAGAAAGATCAGCTGCTCGGCCGCCATGGTCCCGTGATCGGAGGCGTGGACGATGCCGATGCTGCCGAGAAACGGCGCCAGCAGCCCGAACATGTTGGAGACCAGCAAGAACAGGAAGATGGTGACGCAGATGGGAAAGAAGCGCGGCGCCCACGTCGCTGGGGCGGTGTCGCGAACCAACCCGTCGAGGGCTTCGATGACGCCCTCGACCGCGTTCTGCACCCGACCGGGCCGGAGTTTCAGGCGCCGACCGATGATCAGCGCCGCAATCAGGATGATTGCCGAAAGGATGAACGACGTCAGGATTGCGTTGGTAATCGGGCCGAGGCCAATCGGCTCGGCTGCGATCTCGATCGCGGCCTGCGGCACGGGCAGGAGGATATTGCCCGCCACCATCACCGCCAGGGCGGCGACTACTATCAGGAGGGTGCGGAGGCGCTTCATTCGGAGCTCATTCCGAGCCCGTAGCGGAGGCGTCCGGATCGGTAGGAGCGGCGTCGTCGGCGCTCGTGGCGTCTGCTCCGGCGCCAACTACACCCGGCGTGGCCGGTACCGACAGTGGGGCGGGGGTGGTCTGTTCGGAGGTCTCCACCCACCAGTCGGTGTCGCTCAAGCTCTGCTCGCGCTGCTGCGCGCGGGCGCGGCCAATGATGTTGCCCTCGTCGCCCGAGCGGTTGAACCACGCCAGTGCGAATGCTGATACGAGGAAGATCGCCGCAAGTATGGCGGTGCCGCGGGTCAGCACGTTGCCGGTGCGGGAGCCGAATGGGGTGCTGCTCTCGCCACCGCCAAACATGCCACCGATGCCACCGCCCTGGTCGTCCTGGATAAGGACGATGAGCGTTAGGAGAATCGCGCTGATCACCAGCACGACGAGGACCAGAACCGAAACGAGCGTCATGTTTGGATGCAGCCGGCGCGGCACGCCGACGGTGAAGAACCGCCGGTACTATACCGAGTCGGGCGACGGGACAGCAACACTCTATCCGACCAGGTCGGCACCTTTAGCGCGAGACCCTCTAGCCGACCGTAGAGACAATGGCGGCGAAGTCCTGGACGTCCAAGGACGCACCTCCCACCAGCGCTCCGTCGATGTCGGCATCGCTCAGCAGCGCGGCGGCGTTCTCGGGCTTTACCGATCCGCCGTAGAGCAGCGGCACGCCTTCAGCCGACTCCGGGCCGTACTGCTCCGACCACCAGGCTCGAATGGACCGGTGCATCGCGCCCGCGTCGTCGGGGGTAGCGGTGCGCCCGGTGCCGATAGCCCACACCGGCTCGTAGGCGACGCACATCGTCGCCGACTGCCTGGCCGTCAGCTCGCTGCAGCAGCCGCGCAGCTGGTCGGCGACAACCTGCTCGGCGCGGCCGGCGTCGCGCTCTGCCAACGTCTCTCCCACGCATAGGATCGGCAGGAGACCGGCCGCCAACGCCGCCTGCACCTTGGGCGCGACATCGGCGTCGGTCTCGCCGTAGAGCTGTCGTCGCTCCGAGTGACCGACGATTACCCAGCGGACCCCATGGGCCAGCAGCATGCTGGCGGCCACTTCCCCGGTGTGCGCTCCCTCGCCGTGGGCGCTGACATTCTGCGCGGCGAGCGCCACCTCGCTGCCCTGCAGCTCGGCGGCGACGGCGGCCAGCGCGGTAAAAGGCGGCGCCACCACCACCGTCGCCGCGCTCCCGGCGCAGGCGGCCCGGACCTCCGACGCCAGGCGAGCCGCCGCCAGGTGGTCCTTGTGCATCTTCCAGTTGCCAGCGATTACGTTCTGCCGCCCGCTGCGATCACTCATGTGGTCAGCACCGCCACACCCGGCAGCTCCCTGCCCTCCAGCAGCTCCAGGGATGCACCGCCGCCGGTGGAGACGTGGGTGATCCGATCGGCGGCGCCGGCAGCATTGAGCGCCGCTACCGAGTCCCCACCGCCGACCACGGTTACCCCGGCGCTGCCGGCGACGGCGGCCGCCACCGCCTCCGTTCCGGCCGCGTAGGCCGCTTCCTCGAACATCCCCACCGGACCATTCCACAGCACCGTCGCAGCATCGCCAATTCGGCTGGCGAACTCGGCGGCGGTGCGCGGGCCGATATCCAGTCCGACGTCGCCGGCGCTTATCTCCGCTCCTTCGGTCGTACGAGGCGAGCCGTGGTCACCGGCTGTGGCAACGACGTGATCCACGGGCAGCAGCACCTCGACGTCGGCGCCGTCCGCACCCGATAGAAGGCTGGCAGCGGTCTGCTGCAAGTCCGGCTCGACCAGCGAGGCACCGACCGGCACCCCACGCGCCGCCAGGAACGTGTAGGCCATCGCGCCGCCGATCACCAGCACGTCGACCACCTCCATCAGCTGCTGCAGCACCGCGAGCTTGGATGACACCTTGGCCCCGCCGATGATCGCCACGAAGGGCGACTTGGCGTCGGCGAGCAGGCTGCCGAGCACCTCGACCTCGCGCTGCAGCAGCAGTCCCGCCACGGCCAGCAGGTGAGAGGCCACGCCGACCGTAGATGCGTGCGCCCGATGGGCAGCACCGAATGCGTCGTTGACGAACACCGATCCGAGCCGCGCCAGCGCCGCCGCAAACTGGTCGTCGTTGGCCTCCTCCTCCGGGTGGAATCGGAGGTTCTCCAGCAGCAGCACGCCACCGGCAGGGAGCTCTGCCGCCAGCCGCTCGACCTCGTCGCCGATACAGTCGGCGGCGTGAGCTACCGGCCGCTGCAGCTGACGCTCGAGCTCGGCGCACACCGGCGCCAGGGAGAGCTCCGCTACCCGCTTGCCCTTGGGGCGACCAAGGTGGCTCATCAGCACCAGCGAGTGGGCGCCCGCGTCGACGAGACGCCGCAGGGTAGGAAGACTCGCGACGATACGGGTGGGGTCCGCTACCGCGCCATCACTAAGCGGGACGTTGTAGTCGACGCGTACCAGGGCTCGTCCACCCCGGAGGTCGATGTCGTCGAGCGTCCGCAAAGGCATGCGCCTAATATGGCATGCCCGATCGACGAAGTCAGGCGCGAGCGCGGTAGTAGTAGTCGTCGGTCCTACTAGCGACCGCGAATGCGCAGCAGGCTGTCCAGCAGTCGCTGCAGGAAGCCTGGGGGCGGCTCGTCGACAGCCATCGGCACCGGTAGCCGCTCCGGCGGCGGGTGGACTACCAGGTCGCCAACGTTGACGAAGTCGAAGAACCGCTTCCGCTCCAGCTCCCCGGTGGCCACCTTCTCGTCGAGCTCGGTTACCACGAATGCGCCGAGCACATCATCGTCGGCGACCGAAAGGGCTATGCGGTCCCGTTCGCGCCCGACGGCGCCGCGCCGCACCACCAGCAGGCGCTGGTCCACTTCGAGTCCGTGCGCACGTCCGCCGTCGATGAGACCGGTGCTGAACCGGCGATCGAGCAGGCGAAACTGCCAGGGCAGCACGGCGCGCACGTCCTGGGCTATCTGCACGATGGCGTCGCGAACGCGGTTGTTGCCGGTGCGGAACGCCCGCAGCGACAGCAGCTCGGCGCCGGTAGCCGACAGATGAACACTGGCCTGGGCGACGAAAGAGCGCTCGTCCTCGATGAAGCGGATGTGTACGAAATAGCTGGAGCCTGCCCGCCGGGCCAGGTCGAAAGCCAGGTCGAAGGGTGCGGCTGCGGCTGGCAGGTGCGGACGGGCGGCCGGGGCCGAGCAGGCGTCGGACATCGACTGCAGCTGTGAGCCGGCGTCGCTGAGATCGGGCACCCGTACCCCGGCAACGCTCTGCAGCTCGCTGATGAGGAGCTGGCTGATAGGCGTGCCGGCATCGAGATGCAGCCAGCGCAGCGGTGGCTCGAAGAACACCGCTACACAGGTGCCGATGCGGGCAGAGTCAGTTGCGAACTGGTCGACCCCCCAACGGGCCGACAGGGCGTCCTCCGCACGGCCTGCAAGCAGCTCGACCTCGTCGCTAATCTCCGCGTCGCTGTGGTCGACCGCCAGCACCCGTAGCCGGCTGAGATAGTCTAGTGGGAAGCCTCGCACCCTGGAGATCGAGGCGAGGGCAAAACCGGCGTCGCGGCTGCGCGGGTCCAACAGGCGGGCACGACGGTATGCGACCCGCGCCAGGTCCAGGAAGTTGCGCTCCTCGAGCTCCGCCCCCTCCTCGAGCCGGTAGTTGCTCAGCTCCGCCCGCTGCGGGTGGTCGCTGCCGGCGCGTTCGATTACCAGGCCCTCCAAGGCCAGACGCACCACCTCTTCGCCCGGCGCCAGCAGCAGCGCATGCGCAAAGCTGGCGATCGCCTCGTCGGTGCGGGCCAGCCGCTGCAGAGCAAGCCCGCGAAGATAGTGGACCATGTGATCGCCGACCGTTGCGGCGGCGCGGGGAGACAGGACGTCAGCGGCTGCTGCCGGGTCGTCCGATAGCAGGTACGCCTCGGCGAGGCTCAGACGCGCCTCCGGATATGCGCCGTCCCGTAGCTCCAGCGCGGTTTCCAGGTGGCGGATGGCGACGGCGGCGACACCGCCAAAGGACAGCCGCGACTGCCCAGCCAGTAGCTGCACCTCCGGGTCACTCGAGTGGAAACGCAGGGCACGCTGTAGAAACAGGTCCGCTTCCGCCAGCTCGCCGCGGGCCTGATGCACCAACACCAGCGACCGGAGGGCGCGCACGTTGCGGGGGACGAGATCCAGGGCGCTCATGAAGCGGTCGGTTGCCTGTCCCAACCGGCCCTCGGCCAGGTCCACCTCGGCGAGCCCGAGGCGGGCGGCGGTGCTGTTCGGCAGCTCGGTGAGCACCTGCTCGAACAGCACTCGGGCGCGGGCGTAGTCACCCATGCCGGTGCGGATGCGCCCCTCGTCGCTGGCGAGCTCGAGGTCGTCGGACAGCTCGCGGGCGCGGCGGATGTGGACCAGGGCTTCAGCGTACTCGCCGAGCTCGAAGAACGCCCCCGCAAGGCCGACTCGCGGCTCCAGATAGCTAGGATTGGCGAGGAGCGCCTGCTGATACAGCTCGATAGCGGTGGTCAGATTGCCCGCGGCATGCGCCGCGGACGCCGCTTCGTAGCGCGCGACGGCGGGGCTCTGTGCCGTCAGCGATGCCGCGGCGGCCAGCGCCAGGGCCGCCCGAGCTCGGTACAGCGAAGGAGACCTCATCGGCACCCGCTCGCCGGCGACGCCCAGCTACCGATCCACCCCTTCCGCGGCGGGCACTTCCGGGTGGACGATGATCTTGACGGTGGACACGCGGCGTCCCTCCATTTCCTGAATGACGAAGTCGGCGCGTCCAAAGGTCTCCTTCTCGTACTTCACCGGGATCTTGCCAAACAGGTCGAAGACGAAGCCACCCAGCGTGTCGAAATCGTCCTCCGGCAGCTCCAGGCCGGGGTGTCTGTTGAGCTCGTCGAGCCGCACCCGCGCATCACACAGATAGACACCGGCACCGATCTGCTGGATCTCGTCCTCTTCGTCGTCGAACTCGTCCTGGATGTCGCCGACGATCTCCTCGATGACGTCCTCCATGCAGACCACGCCGGAGGTGCCGCCATACTCGTCCACCACCACCGCGATGTGGACGCGGCGCAACTGGAACTCCCGTAGCAGCTCATCCACCTTCTTGGTCTCGGGAACGAGGTAGGGGCGCCGCATGATCTTTTCCAAGTCGAACGCCGCCGCGCCGTTGCCGCGCCGACTCAACAGGAGGTCCTTGGCGTAGAGCATGCCGACGATGTTGTCGGTGGTGTGGTGGTACACCGGGATACGCGAATGGCCGCTCTCCGCAATTACCTCGACTAGCTCGTCCGAGGCGCTCTCCAGCGACGCAAACGTTACGTCCGTGCGCGGCACCATTATTTCCTTGACGGTTGTTTGCGACAGCTCGACGACACCTCGGATCATGGCCCGAGCCTTGCCGTCGAGACTGGCTATGTCGTCGTCTGGAACGCCGTCGTCGGCCGCCTCCGCGGAGCCAAACAACTTGTCGAACAGTCCCATTTATCCCTCGCTAAGGCGCACCATCTCGCGCCTTGTCTGCTGTGTTATCTCGTCTCGCTGTAGTTGCTCGAGCAGCCGCTCCTGCAGGTCGAGCATCGGTTCACTATCGCGTGGTGGATCGGCGTGGTCGTGGCCCAGAAGGTGGAGCAGGCCGTGGACCAGCAGGGCGGCGAGCTCCGCTCGCAGCGCCCGCCTCCCCGTCGCGGTGGCCTGGCGCGCCGCCGTGGGCAGC
>CAJWOB010000043.1 GCA_913043885.1 uncultured Spirochaetaceae bacterium
CGCGCTCAGCCCGCCGAGCAGCTCGTTGACCCGGGCGCTGTAGGGGCGCCAGGCGGCTTGCAGGCGCTCTTTGCCCGCCTCGGTCAACCTGACCACCACCACCCGACGATCCTGTAGGTCGGCCTCGCGGGTAACCAGACCACTCCGTTCGAGCCGGTCGACTACTCCGGACGCGTTGCCGGGATCGGACCAGGCCGCCGCCGCCAGCTTGGTGAGTGGTATCCCCTCGTCCGGAATGCGCATCAACGTGCCGAACTGCGCGCCGGTGAGATCCTGCGCCGCCAACACCGGCTGCAACTGCCGCTTGAGCCGCAGCGCCACCCGCAGCAGGGCGCGGAACGACGCTACGGCGCTATCGCTATCCGAGGAGATCATTGCCATCCTAAACGTTATCGTCGCAAATATTGCAGTAACAAGGAAGTCGTGGCGCCGTGGGCGTCGTAGGTGGGTGGATGGGGTACGCTCACCGAGCAGCATGAAGGTCTATTCTCAGGGGCTCAGCCTCGCCGGCTCCCTCACTCTTCAGGACCCCATCGTCGCCACTCTGGCCGACCGGTTTCGCTCCGAGAAGCAGGTGTACTTCGAGGTGAAGTTCGAGTCCGAGTACCGTGAACGCGCCGATGCGTTCCTGATCGGCGCCGCCGACCGGCTCGATTGGATCCTTGAGGACACCGAGGTGATAGAACGCAATCAGTACAACGATCCCGATCGGGTCGCGCTGTGTACTCGCGCGCTGGAGATCCTCGAGCAGGGTCAGCTGTTGTGCGAGGTGGACCTCGAAAGCGAGGAGCGCGGCTACCTGCGGGGGCTCAACGTCGCCACCGCCCGGCCAGGGCGCACCTGCGAGGTGGCGCCAGAAGGCGAGACGCTGCATCGGCTGCTCCACCAGCTGCACACCGAGTGCGGGCGGATGTTCTTCTACACGGCCGGCAAGAGCGAGGCCCGGGTGTGGGACGTGGAGGCCGGAGCAACGGCACCCGAGGCGGCCGGGCGAATTCACAGCGATCTGCAGCGCGGCTTCATCCGCGCCGAGGTGTACAGCAGCAACGATCTGGACCGCTTCGCAACCCCGCAGGAGGCGAAGAGCGCGGGGCTGCTGCAGCTGGTCGACCGCGACTACGTCATAGCGCCGGGCGACGTCATCGACGTGAAGTTCAACGTGTGAGTGGCCCGCGGCGGGCTGGAGTGGGGCCAATGTGACCCGCGCCGCGGCGCTGCCGGTCGCCCTACTCCTACTGGCGGCGGTCGGGGCGATGGGCCAGCGCGACCCTGGCGCCGTGTTCGAGTGCGGCATGACCCACTACCGGGAGGGCGAGCTGGCTCAGGCCAGGGCGCGCTTCCTGCAGGCCGCCGACGTCTTCGATCGCGCTGCCGGCGCAGACGACCAGCAGCAGCTCTATCAGTTGTACAGCCTCTCGTGGGCGGGGCTAGCCGCGCAGGAGTTGGGCGACGCCGATGCGGCCGTCGCCGACTACGAGGCTGCACTGGGCCTTGCCGAGAAGCTCGAGAACAGCGACAAGATCAGCCGGTTGACCGCCAGCATCGGGATGGTGGCCTTCGAGGCCGGCAGGCTGGAGCGAGCGGAAGAGGCCTTCTTGCGCTCCCGCGACCTGAATCGGCGGTTCCGGCGCTGGGAGTTCCTGCTCCACGACCTCGAAAACTGACCGTGGTAGCGCGTCGGGCGGGGCGCTTCGAGGACGCCGCCGGGCACGCGCAGGAGCGCATCGACCTGCTGCGCAGCCTCGACCGCTGCGAAGAGCTGGCCGTCGCGATCAACGACTTCGGCGCGATGGCGGTGGAGTTCGGCCGCTACGCCGATGGCATCGCCCGCTACGAGGAGGCGCTGGAGCTGAATCAACAGCTGGGCCGCACCGACGAAATGGCCATCCAGCTGACCAACATCGGCCATGCCCACCAGCAACAGGGGGACTACCGGTTGGCGCGACAGCTATTCGAGAAGGCGCTCGGTATCGCGCGACGCCAGCGCATGACCGATCTGCAGACGGCGCTGCTCAACAACATCGGTGAGCTCTACCGCGCCTGGGGACTCGATCGGGAGGCCATCGAGCTCTACCGGGAGGCAATTGCCCAGGAGACGCGCAGCGGCAGCGGCGACTCGCTCGCCAGCCTGTACAACAACCTCGGACAGGCCCATCGCAGTCTGTACCAGTGGGAGTCGGCGCAAGAGGCCTACCAGCTGGCCGAGCGGTACGTGCTGCAAGGGGAAGATCGCGCGCTCACTGCCACGGTACTGAGCAACCGCGGGGAGCTGCAGCGCGAGCTCGGCGATCTGGATGGCGCCGCCGCACTGTACCAACGGGTGCTGGCCATCGACCAGGAGCTGGGCGTGCCGGCTCGCGTGGCGATACGGCGCAACAACCTCGCCCTGGTGGAGCTTACCCGGGGCAATGTCGCCGACGCAGCCGAGATGCTCGCCGCTGCCCTCGAGCCGCTACGGGAGGCAGGGGAGCTCGTCGACGTCGGCCGCATCCAGCAGAACCTGGGCGAGGCCTACTTCACGCTGGGAAGGTTCGGCGAGGCGGCGGGTTCGTATGCCGAGGCCGTTGCCGTCAAGGAGCAGCTGCGTACCACCGCCACCGGTGCGGCCCGGCGCGACTACATGGCCAGCGAGCTGACCAGCTATCAGTCGCTGGCGCTCGCCGCCGCCAAATACCTCGCCGACCAGCTCGGAGAGCGGATGCAGGTGGCGCTAACATTCGCCGGCCTGGAGGCTGCCCGGCAGTCGCTGGCCGAAGGCGACGCCATGCTGCGGTTCGCCAACATCGGGATGCCCAGCCCGATCGCGATCCTGGCGACGCCGGCGGACGTGGTGGCCACCACGCTCGACACGGAGGCATTCCTGGCCGAGGTGGAGGCGTCCTTTGCGGAACAGCTGGCGGCGCTCGACCGCCGCAATCGGAGCGGCGAGGATCTGGCCGCGGCGCGGCGCGGCGGACGCCGGCGACCCCATCGCCCTTTTGAGTGGAAGGTTCGATCGTGTGGTGGCCCTGTTTCGGTCGCTGCTGGATCGGCCGGCGCTGCGCCGCCGCGACCGCCAGGCCCGTGACGAGCTGGCGACGGCGTTCTATCGCTTCCTGGTGGCGCCGATGGAAGCACACGGACTCGCCACAGCCCGACGGCTCATCGTGTTTCGGGATGGGGTCCTGTCGTTTCTGCCCTTCGAGGTGTTCCGCGATGCCGCTGGCGCCTACCTAATCGAGCGCTTCCATGTGAAGTGCCGGCAGTCGCTCACCGTGTCGTAGCTGATTGCCTCTCGCCGCCACGACGCCGATCGGGAGCCGCTGCTGGCAATGGGCGGAGCGAGCTATGCCGTCGCCACGGGCGACCCTGCCACTGGCGACCCTGCCCCACTGGCCGTTGTCGAGGCGCGGGACATCGTGTCGCGGGGCGGTGACACCCGCGGTGCGTTCCAGCGGATCGGGCGAGCCACCTGGAGTCAGCTACCCGGCAGCGCCGAGTAGGCGCGTGCCATCGCCCGCATTACCGGCGGCAGCGCGATGACCGGCTCCGACGTCAGCGAGAGCGAGGTACGGCGTCTATCGGAAAGCGGGCAGCTACGCCGGTACCGGGTGCTGCACTTCGCCACCCACGGCATGGTGCTGCCGGAGGCCCCCGAGCTCTCGTCACTGGTGCTTTCGCACGTAGCGGACCCCGCCGCCGGCGCGGAGGGTATCGACGGCTATCTGACCATGGCGGAGATAGCGAATCTGGACATCGCCGCCGACTTCGTGAATCTATCGGCCTGTGACACCGGCCTTGGCCGCATCTATGGCGGTGAGGGTGTGGTCGGATTGACCCAGGCCTTCCTCGTCGCCGGGGCCAACTCGCTCTCCGTGTCGCTGTGGCAAGTCGCCGACGAGGCCACGAGCCGATTCATGACCGGGCTGTATCGATTGGTGGAGGAGGAGGGGCTGAGCCACGCCGAGGCAATGACGGCGATGAAGCGGCGCTTCCTGGAGGAGGAGAGCACCGCACGCCTCTTCTTCTGGGCGCCGTTCGTGTACTACGGCGCTTGAGCGTCGATCGTTGGGCCGGCCTGGGGCGGACCGGCGCCTGACGCGGCGGCATCGCTGCGGCGGGCCAGAAGCTGTTCAGTAAACCATACCCACTTCAGCACCGACTCCCTGGCCATCTCCAGCTCCATATAGCTGGTCCCCACGCGCAGTGTGAGTCGGCGTCGCATATCCACCGTGGGAGCTGCGACCGTGTCGAGGGGGGCGCTCCAGGGCAGCGGTCCATCGACCACCAGCTCGTCGGGAAGGAGCCGCAATACCCCGTCACCGACCAGTCGAGGCCGCGGCTTGGTGATGTCCCACAGCTTCATTGGCTCGCTTTCCAGGATGGTTGTCCGGCCGAAGCGGTCTCCTGCCAGCTGATGCTGCTCGGCCAGCGCTACCACCTCAGGCAGCGTGTGGCTGCGCGCGCCGTCCAGAGAAACCAGGCGGCAGTCCCAGTCGACGCGCCAGCGCGATCGACAGGAGCTACACCGCACCCGGTTTCCCTCCTCGATGAAGGATCTGATCTCTCCACACACCGGACACGCCCAGGCAACGTTGGAGATGCCGGCCGCCAGATCGCGCCCGGTGAGGGGGAACCGCGGCTCCTCCATCGGGTCGACGGCAATCGCCTTCCGGATGTGCTCGCTGATCTGATCGGGGGTCTCCGTGTCGAAGGTCTGCGGCGGGTCCAATTCAACCAGGACGGTGCCGCGGCGCATGCGCTCGGCCCAGCGTGGCGACTGGCGGTAGGCGTTGCGGATGCGGCAGGTCACCACCGGCAGCTTCAACAGGGCGACCAGCTTCTCGATGCCGGGAACCAGCGGCAGCGGCTTACCGTCCCAACTGCGTTGCCCCTCCGGGAACACGCCGATGGAGGCGCCCAGGTCCGCCCATCGGCGGAGCTGCATGATGGCGCGCACATCGGATGTGTACTTCTTCTTGGGCACGCCGCCGTACGCGGTGATGAACTGGCCGATAGCGCTCGAGCGAATGTTGGACTCGGTGGCGAGCATGTTGATGTGCCGGCGGGCGGCAATGACCAGACTCGGCGGGTCGAAGAGCCCGGTATGGTTGGCGAGGAACAGGTAGGGGTCCCTCGGCTGCAGCTGGTCGGCGCCGGTGACGCGCAGCGGCGCCCAGTGGCGCATGCCAAGGCGGAACAGTCCGCTGGTGACCCGCACCTGGACCCGCAGCCGGTGGAGGTTTTCCTTGGTCGGCGGCAGACTGCTCAGGCCGCGGCTCGCCACCGACGCAAGCTAGGAGTGGCCAGTTCCACTGTCAAGCTGTAGGCTGCCGCCCCGTTCCCGTGGAGGAAGTGGGTTGAACGCCGATCTCATCAAGTCTTACCTCTACCTCCACGCCGTCCTGCCGCAGCTGACCACGATTGCTGCCCGCGACGAGCAAGCGCGCGCCGCCATCGACGGCCGGGCGGCGTCCATTCAGCTGCGCACCGTCCGCGGGCCACGCGCGCGCCTGCATGCTAACGGCAGCGGGCTGTCGTTTGCCCGCGAGCTGCGGCCTCTGCCGTCGCTGGGGCTATTGCTGCCGAGCCCCGCCGTGGCGGTGCGAATGTTCGGCGGTGGGCGCGCTACGCCGCTGCCGTGGTGGGGGCTGTGGCGCCCCGGCATCATCGGCCTGCTGCGCGTTCTGACCGGTCGTCTTGCCTTCTATCTGACCGCCTCGAAGGAGGAGCTCGAACGAGCTGCCTGTTTCGACGCGGCGGTCGGGCTGCGGCTGGCGGTAATGGTCTACGCCATCGCCGTGCTCACCGAGCACCTGCCGGAGGCCCGGCAGGCGGCGGCCGACGCGCCGGAAGGGGTGGCGGAGTTCCGATTCGCCGACGGGAGCGCTGGATCGGTTCGCCTCTCGTGCCCTAGGGAAGGGCCGATGCGGGCGTTCCTGGTGGACGGCGGTGTCACGGAATCGCAGGCGGCGCCCGCCAACCTGATCGTCGAGTTTCAGGATACCCGCACCGCGTTGGGGGTGCTCTCGGGTGAGTGGGACATCTGGCTCGCGATCGGTCAGGCACAGATCAAGATCCGCGGCCACTTCCCGCTGGCGCAGACAATCCTGCGCATCATGGGCCGGGTCGGCCAGTTCCTCGGCTAGACACGTGGGCCACCGACTGGCTGCCAGTGACGCTCTGTTTGCCCGCGCCGCCCAGGTGGTGCCACGCGGTATCTACGGCACCCGTGGACCGCTCCTGGTGGTTCCCGGCTCCTATCCGCTATTCGTTCGCAACGGCCGTGGCGCTCGCTTCTGGGACGTCGACGGCAATGAGTACATCGACTACATGTGCGGCTTCGGCTCGATCATCCTCGGCTACGCGGATGCCGAGGTGGACGCCGCCAGCCGCGAGGCGGAAGCGTCGGGGTTCAGCTTCAGCCAGCCTACCGAGCACTTCGTGGCGCTGGCGGAGCGCCTCAGCCAGCAGATCGACGGCATGGCCTGGGCGCTGTTCACAAAGAACGGTTCGGACGCTACCACCTACGCGGTGCAGGTAGCCCGCGCCGCCACCGGGCGGCGCAAGGTGCTGTGCGCACGCGATGCCTACCACGGCTCCTACCCCTGGTCGACGCCTGGCGACGCCGGCCTGCTGCCCGAGGATACCGCGCACATTCACGACTTCGTGTGGAACCATCTGGGATCGGTGCAGCGGCTGATCGAGCAGCATCGGGGGGATATCGCCGCGGCGGTAGTCACCCCCTATCACCACCCGGCGTTCGATGACTCGGAGCTCTCGGCGAACGGCTTCCTGCAGGAGCTGTGTCGGCTGGCGCGGGCGGAGGGGTTTCTGATCGTCAGCGACGACATTCGCGTTGGGTTTCGGGCGTCCTTGCGCGGCGCGCACACGGTGTTCGACTACCAGCCCGATCTGGTGTGCCTGTCCAAGGCCATTGCCAACGGTTACCCGCTGGCGGTGTGCCTGGGCAGCGAGGAGGTGCGGCGCGCCGCCTCCAGCGTGTTCACGACGGGTACGTTCTGGATGCACCACGGCCCGATGGCGGCCGCCCACGCCTGCATGGACCGGCTGGCGGCGAGCGACGGGGTGGCGCAGATGGCGGCCCGCGGCCAGCAGTTGATCGACGGGCTACAGCAAGTGGCGACGCGCCACGGCCAGCGACTGACGATTACCGGGCTACCGGCGATGCCGAAGGTGCGGTTCGTCGCGGATCGGGACATGTTCCGGCTGCAGGCGTTCTGTGCCGCGGCGACACGCCGAGGCGCCTACTTCCACCCCCACCACAACTGGTTCGTGACCACCGCCCATAGCGAGGAGGACGTGCAGCGCACCGTGGAGATTGCCGACGCGGCGATGGCGGAGACGGTCGCAGCGGGGGACCGCCCCTTCGCCTGAGCCTATCCGTTCGTTTGACCCAGGCAGGACGGCACGCTCATACTCGCTCGGCCGTCGCCCACGCTATCAGTACGCCAACGGAGGTATGAGTGACTGACTGGGGCATCCTCATCGATCTCGGCATCGTTGGCATTGCGCTGCTGCTCGCGACCTGGGTCCGCGCCCGGGTGTCGCTGCTGCAGCGCTTCCTCATTCCGAATCCGATCGTGGCGGGCTTCATCCTGCTGCTGTTCTATAACCTGATCGCCGGCGGGTTGGGGCTCGGCCGCGACGCCGCCCCTATCGAGCAGGCCACACGCGAGCTGGTCAGCGAAGCGGGTGGCAGGGTGCCCGTTGACCCCACGGCGGTGGTCGACGCCGCCGAGCAGGTTGCCGGCACGGTGTTCGACGACCCTCAGGCAGGGCTCCGCTCGTTGGTGTTCCATCTTCTCAATCTCACCATGGTGGCGATGGGGCTGCGGGCGCCGACCGATCGGTCGCAGAAGGTGACCCGTCCGGTCCTCTCCACCGCCACCGTCATCCTCTCCCAGTTCACGCTGCAGAGCCTGGTCGGCTTCGGACTCACCTTCCTGTTCATCTCGCTGCCGTTTCTTCCGGTCCTGTTCCCCAGCTACGGCTACCTGGTGGCGCTCGGCTACTCACTTGGACCGGGGCAGGCGTTCTCCATCGGCAGCGGATGGGAGCAGTTCGGGTTTGCCGGTGCCGGCGGCCTGGGTTTGATATTCGGCGCCGCGGGCTTCCTCATCGCCTGCTTCGGCGGTGTCGCGTTCATCAACTACGGGGTGCGCCGCGGGCTCACCACCGTGACGCGCGCAGAGTTGGAGCAGCGCGCCCACTCGTCTGGCCTCCGGGGCCGCGAGCAGAGACCGTCGGGGATGTCCCTGACGACCCGCTCGGAGGCGATCGATTCGCTCACTCTCAACCTCGGGGCGGTGCTTGGCGTCTACGTGCTGACGTTCGTGTTCATGCTTGGCCTCACCACCCTGCTCAGTGAGTATGGCGGCGCCCAGGGCGCCCGCCTGGCCAGCAACTTCTGGGGGATCTCATTTATCTTCGGGCTGCTCCTGGCCCTGGCGGCGCGGCGTGTCCTGGTCGCCCTCGGTTGGGACCACTACCTCGACTCCGGGGCGCTTACCCGCATCTCCGGTGGCTCGGTAGACCTAATGGTGGCGTCCGCGCTCGGCGCGATCTCCCTGGCGCTGGTCAGCGCCAACTGGCTGCCTGTGGCGGTGTTTGCCACGGTGGTGGCCCTGGTCTCCTTCGTCTCGATTCTATGGCTCACCTCGCGCCTATTCCCTGGCGATTACGCGTTCGAGCGCGCGGTGCTGCATTGGGGCACCCTCACCGGTACCCTCAGCACCGGCCTGGCTCTGCTGCGGGTTCTGGATCCCGAGCTGAAGACGCCGGCAGCCCCCAACTACGTGTATGCCAACGCAGTAACGTTCTTCGCGCTGCTGCCGCTGTTCATCAACATGGATCAGCCGACTCAGGCGGCGATGTGCGATTGCGACGGCCCTCTGTATACCGCGCTGCTGGTGAAGATCGTCTACCTGGCAGTGGCAGCCGCGGCGTTCGTGTGGCTGCGCCGCCGCGGCTCGACGGCGGCGAGCGGGCGCCTGTGGGCACGGCCGGTCGCAGGCGGGAGCTAACCCGCTGCACCTCGACGCCAACCCTCTTCTCGCGCTCGCCGTCATAGTGGTGGCGGGTGTCGCCGGCGGCGCACTGGCCGACCGGCTGCGAGTTCCGCACGTCGCCGGGCAGATCCTCGCCGGTGTGTTGATCGGCCATGCCGGTCTCGACCTTTTCAGTGCCGAGACGGTGGACGGGCTTGCGGTGGTGACCGAGTTCGCCCTCGGCGTCATCGCGGTATCCATCGGCGACCACCTGAACATCCGCCGTATGCGCAACGCTGGGCGGCGCGTATTCCTGCTGCTGCTCACCGAGGCGACGCTCACTCCGCTGGTGGTGTTCGGCGTGGTGTACGCGGTGCGGGGCGAGCTGTGGCTGTCGACTCTGTTCGCTGCCATGGCGATCTCGACCGCCCCCGCCACCGTGATCGCGCTTATCAAGCAGCGCCGGGCACGTGGCGTGTTCGTCAAGACGCTGAGCGCGGCGGTAGCGCTCAACAACATCACCTGTGTGGCGCTGTTCGAGGTGGCCCGGCTACTGGCCGGCGCCGCGCTGGCTCCGGAGCTCACTACGTCATTGGGGGAGGTGCTCGGCCAGCTCGCCCGGCAGCTGGGCGGTGCCACTCTGGTGGGGGCGTGCGGTGGTCTGCTACTCATCCTGGTGACCCGCCACGAGGTCGGCACCGACCGCCTGGTGGCGGCCACGTTCGTCACGGTGATCATCGTCGCGGGAGTGGCGCTGCAGCTCGGCCTGTCGGTGCTGCTGTCGTGCCTGGCCCTGGGCTTCACCCTCGCCAACGGTACTCCCGGCAAGGACGAGCTTGGCGGTGCGGCGTTCGAGAACGTGGAGGTGGCGGTGCTGGCCGCGTTCTTCACGCTCGCCGGAATGCACCTTGAATTCTCCCTGGTGATTCCGGCTGGGGTGACGGCGCTCGCTCTGGTTGGCGGTCGGGTGGTTGCCAAGTTGGCCTCGGCAGGTGCGGCCATGCAGCTTGCAGGGGCTACCCGAGCGGTGCGCCGGCTGCTCGGTGTGGCGTTGGTGCCGCAAGCTGGCGTGGCGGTGGGCCTCATCCTCCTGGTGCAGCGCGACCCGGCACTGGCCAGTATCGCCGAGGTGTTCCTGGCGGTGGGCCTTACCACGGTGATGATCAACGAGATCGGCGGCTCGTTCCTGACCGATCTGGCGTTGCGGCGATCCGGCGAGGCGGGGCGAGCGCGGCCGCGTCTCATCGACTTCCTCCACGAGGAGAACATCACCAGCGAGCTGCAGGCCGCCACCAAGGAGGAGGCAATCGCGCAGCTGGTCGACCTGCTGATCGACAGCCATCACCTCAAGGTCGATCGAGATAGCCTGCTGCAGACGGTGCTGGAGCGTGAAGCGCAGGCCTCTACCTGCCTCGGCGCAGGTCTGGCGGTGCCCCACGGCACCCTCGACGACGTGCCGAACATGCTCGGTGCGATGGGCATCAACCGAGAGGGTCTGGCCTTCGAGACTCCCGACGACGCGCCTGTGCACTGCATCATCCTTCTGGTGACACCGACGGCCGAGCGCGACCGGCATCTGGAGGTGCTGGCGTCGCTGGCCCGCGCCATCGGCCAGGACGAGGCGGTGCGCGAGGCGCTGTATCACGCGCGCAGCCCCGCCCATGCCTACGAGGCGCTGAACGCGGAGCGGGCCGATACCTTTAACTACTACCTAGGCGACGTCTAGGGCGGACTCTTGCCCTATACGAGCTGCGCGGCGGACAGCTGGCCACGCAGCTTCTCCTTCAGCCGATCGACCGTCGTGGAGTCTTCGTGGACGGCGGTCAGCGCCCGTCCGAGAAAGGCAGTGCACGCCAGTTGCTGCTCCTCCCGCACGAACACCACGTAATGGAGGTCGTGCTCGCTGTCGTGCACCCACTGGGTGGCCACCTCGTCACCGGACGAACGGGACCACTTGCGGGCCAAACGGTCGACCACGAACTTGCCGCGGAAGACCGGTGAGGAGCGAGTCGGCTGCGAGGCAAGTGTCAGCACGCCGGCCTGCGTAACCAGGCCTCCCCGGTTCACTTCAGGAGCCAGCTTTACCTTGCGGAATTCTCCTCCGACTACGCCCTTGATGCCGTAGTGGCGGGCGAGGCGCTCGTTGACGAAGGTGAAGTCTGAATCCAGGAAGGTCGCCAGCTCCAGGTCCTCGCGCAGCACATGGCGGAAGAATTGTTCCGGCTCGGTTCGCATGGCCGTCCGCAGGTCCTCATCCCACTTTTTGAAGACGGTCGGGTCCGGCGCGATGTCGTTCATGCGGCGGAAGCCGATCCACTGGGCGGCGAAGTTCTCGACCAGCGCCTCGGCGCGAGTGTCTTCGAGCATCCGCCTGACCTGGCTGCGCAGGGTGGCGGGGTTGCTGAGCTTGCCCCTGGCGGCGAGTCCGAAAAGCTCTTCGTCAGGCATCGAGCTCCACAGGAAATAGGACAGGCGCGAGGCGAGCTCATAGTCTGAGAGAGCGCCCTGGGGCCGGGTCTCTTCTAGCAGGTAGAGGAAGTTCGGTGAGGCGAGCACTGCCTGTAGCGCCACCGCTACCGCAGCCTCCCGTTTGAGACCATCCTTCAGCTCGGTTTCGGCGATAGATGTATACAGGGTAACCTCGGCCTCAGTGGCCGGACGGCGGAAGGCCCTGCCGACGAATTTCGATAAGATCTCCCGCAGGCCCAGCTTTTGCTCGGTTCCGAAAATAGCCCGGTGGGAGGCCGGCGGCCAGGAATCGTAGAGTGGCCCAGCCAGGGATGCCTCGCAGAGCACCAGGTTCGGGATCCCACGCAGGTCGGCCTTGTTCACCGATGAGGAGGCGGCCATGGAGATCTCGGTTTTCCTTCGATCGGTGGTGATTTCGAATTGGTAGGTGACCGGTTTTTTCCCCATGCCCACTGGCTGGGTGTGGACCCGCTGGCCGTTGACGGAAATACCCATCAGGCAGGAGCCGGTGAGCGCCGCGACGACGAGGGCCGCGACCA
>CAJWOB010000044.1 GCA_913043885.1 uncultured Spirochaetaceae bacterium
GTCGTCCTCAACGCCGTCATCGCCTGGCTCAAGGCTTTGTCAGACACGCCCTAGTCGCGCGTCCTTCGCCCCGATCCTCGCCCGCACGCGCTCGATTCATCGACCCATCGCACCCGTCGCCTACGACTGCGTGAAGCTCATCTTCGTGCGGCACGGCTCGGCGATCCTTCTCAGCGAGTTCGGCGAGAAACCCGTCACTGTCGGCGACGTCGTGGCGCTCGGCGCGAGCACTCTGTGCGGAAGCGAGCCCGAAGGCTCCATCACCGTCACCACTCTCTACCTGGACCGCGACTACGTGATCGACCAGGTGTTCTGGCAGCACGCCGCGTTGCTGGCCGACCGATGGGATGCTCAGGACTTCGCCGACGAGCTGTACTCCGAACCGGCGCAGATACTCCGGCTCGGCGAAGACCGCGCCGGGATGCTCATGCCCTGGCTCGACGAGCTGGTCGCGCTCAGCCTCGACGGGCCGTCGCCGGAGCGGTTCTACCGGACGCAGGCATTACTCTTCGCGGTGCTCGACGTGGTGACCCCGTTCGTGCGCACCACCGCCTCGCGCCGGTCTCCGTCTCAACGGAAGTCCACCCGGCCCGGCCTCCCGCGTCACCGCGGCTTCGCCCCGCTGCGTGCCGAAGTGCGTCAAATCGTCGAGATGCTCCGCGGTGCGCCTGGTGAACGGTGGACCCTCGACCGCCTCGCCGACACTGTGCACCTGTCACCGGCACAGCTGAGCCGGGTCTTCGTCGACGCCTACGGCAAGACACCGCTGGCGTACTTGACGATGCTTCGAGCCGAGCAGATGGCTCGGTTGCTCCGGGAAACCGAGGTGACCGTCGAGCAAGCAGCCCACGAGGTCGGGTGGTTGAGTCGTAACCATGCAACTCGCCTGTTCCGCCAGTGCGTGGGCGTGAGTCCCGGCCGTTATCGCAAGCTCAGCCGGGAGCCTCGCCGAGCTGTTGCATGACCTCCCGTCCTGTCGCACGGTTCAGTTGGCGCGAGCGCCAGCTGCGATCGTGTGGCGTTCGATCTGTCGATCACGGGACTCCGTAGCCCTTGCACGGACGAGAAGGAACAGGCTGACCGGTCCTATGACGATGAACTTCATCGCGTTCCACACCAGGAGCAGAGCCATCAAGTGCAGCCATGCTGGCGCACCGTTGGCAATGAGGGTCGTAACGATGCTCGCGCCATACAGGTAGGGAAGGGCGAGCAGCATCGCCGGGACGCCCCAACGCAGCCCTCGTCGTGTGCGGATCGCGTCCAGGACGATGTTGGTGGGCATGTAGCGGCGTAGGAAGCAGCGAGTGTGGACGCTGGCGGTCCAGATCAAGCGGAACATGACGACAGTCCTCTCCGAGTCTCCGGCGACAAGGAGTCGAAGGACTGTCCAGCCGAGGCCGTCCGGTCGGTCACCACATCCGGTGGTGGCGTAGCAGGTAGAGGCCGCCACTTCCCAGATTACGTTGGTTCAGCGGGTGACGGAAGGCCTGGGCGGAGGAGAGGCGGGTCGCCAGTTGCTGGTGCATGTCGGCCCACGCCCCGACTTGGCCCCGCATCGCAGGGTTGACGGCGGTAGACTGGAAACGTGTGAGCAGCGTCACGATGCCCGAGTCGCTGAGTAGAACCTGATCCATCAAAGGAGATGCGATGTCGGACGTGAAAACAGTGTTCGTGGCGTTCGCGATCGAGGACGAGCGCCAGCGAGACTTCCTCAAGGGGCAGTCATTGAGCCCGCGGGCGCCCTACGAGTTCATCGACATGTCGGTGAAGGAGCCTTACGACAGCGGCTGGAAGGACAGGGTTCGCACCCGCATCCGCCGCTCACACGGCGTGATCGTCCTCGTCAGCGAGAACTCTCTGACTTCAACCGGACAGGAGTGGGAGATCCAATGCGCGACCGAGGAGGACAAGCCCGTCCTCGGTATCTGGGCCTACAAGTCTGACAGGACGGCGATCGCGGGCATCCGCACAGTGGAGTGGACCGACGCCAACATCAGCAGCTTCATCGATTCGCTATGAGGCGGACATGCGCAAGGCGCTGATCGTCGGTATAGATCACTACGACCACATCGGTTCTCTGAGCGGCTGTGTCAACGATGCCCACTCAGTTCGTGCCGCGCTCGAACGCCATGCCGACGGCACGCTCAACTTTACGACTCCTCAGCTCCTCACAGGTACTGGAGCCGGTCAGCCGGTGATCAAGAAGGACCTCAAGGATGCCGTCCGTGAGGTTTTCGCCGACGACGCCGAGATCGCACTGTTCTACTTCGCAGGGCATGGGTACGTCGAAGACACCGGAGGGTTCCTCTGCGCCAGCGACTCAGCAGATGGCGATGATGGACTCGCTCTTCATGAGGTCATGACGATGGCCAACACTTCGCCAGCACGCAACAAGGTCATCATCCTCGACAGCTGTCACAGCGGCGCCGCCGGTAACGACGCCATCACCAGATCGATGGCCGAACTCAACGACGGCGTCACCATCCTCACGGCGTCGACTGAGAACCAGTACGCGCTGGAAGTTCCCGGAGGTGGCGCGGGCGTCTTCACCAACCTATTCGTCGACGCTCTCAACGGCGCGGCAGCCAACCTCGTCGGTGATGTGACACCCGGAAGCGTTTACGCGCACATCGACCAGTCGCTCGGCCCCTGGGCTCAGCGCCCCGTCTTCAAGACCAACGTCAAGACTTTCGTGTCCCTTCGCAAAGCGGAGGCTCCTATCCCCCTTGCATCGCTCCAGGCGCTTACCACTCACTTTCCATCTGCCGACTACGACTTCCCACTTGACCCTTCATACGAGCCCGAACGCTTCACCGAACAGCTCAAAGACCCCACGATCCCTCCCCCTGACCCAGAACACACCGCTGTGTTCAAGGTCTTGCAGGCCTACGTTCGCGTCAACCTCGTTCGCCCCGTTGATGCGCCACACATGTGGCATGCCGCGATGCAGCGCAAGTCGTGTGAGTTGACTGTCCTCGGTCAGCACTACTGGAATCTCGTCAACGAGAACCTGATCTGATGACTAGCATCAACGACGCGCTTCAAAAGCCGGAACTCCTCGAAGAACTCGCGTCGATCGAGCACGAACGATGGGCCCACTGGCAGTTGTACCTGCACAAGAAGTGTGAACCACTCCCGGACGGGTCACTGCGTATCCCGGCCGACCTCGTCGATCAATGGACTCGACAAGCCACGACCCGCTACGAGGACCTGACAGAGGACGAGAAGGACAGCGATCGCGAGCAGGTTCAGCGGTATCTGCCGACCCTCATGAAGGCACTCGGGCAGTCCGACCCAGGTTCACACGGCGCAAGGCGCAGTGAGGGGACGTGAGTGTCCGCAACTCGTCGGACACGGGCTCCAGGCGCTCCGCCGGGGCAGCCGTCCCTACTTCTGCGACGGGGGTCGATTCGGGCAAAGTCATGGACCTCGGCATGCGGCGTGTAGTTCCTCAAGCCTGTCGGAGTCGTCGGGTTCAATTGAAGAACACAACAGAGGTTTCCCGACCGCACCAGCGAGACGATCGGGTTGGAGTCTAGGAGGCAGCCCGTGCCCGAGAGTCGACATCGCTACCTCTACGAGCGTCTCGGGGACCAGGACTTCCAGCAGCTCGTCAGCGCTCTGCTTGCGAACCAGTTTCCCGACTACATCCCGATGGCCCTGCGTCAGGCCGACGGCGGCCGAGACGGCTTGCGCAAGGTCGACGTCTCGAAGGTGCTCGTCTATCAGGTCAAGTGGTCGCTCAGTGGCAAGGAGAAGGACCCGGTCTCCTGGCTCGACCAGGTGGTAAAGAACGAGGAAGCCAGTCTGCGCCGCCTGGCTGCACAGGGGGTCCGCCACTACACGTTGGTCACCAACGTGGGGAGCACGGCCAAGGAGGACTCGGGCACGTTCGACCGACTGGACAAGAAGCTCCAGGGGTACGCGAAGGACTTCGGTTACGAACAGATGACCTGCATCTGGCGCGAGGCGCTCAACCCGTGGGTCGACAACGCCCCGACCGAGACCAAGTGGGCCTACGCCGAGATGCTCGCGGGGTGGGACCTTGTCCGATACCTCGTCGCCGAGCATGTCGGTGAGGGCAAGGACAAGGCGCATCGTGACCTCATCCGCAAGGTCGCCGCCGCCCAATGGGAGGACGACAAACGGGTCAAGTTCAGCCAGTCCGATGTGGACCGAGAGAAGGTCGTGGACCTGTTCGTCGACGTCACCGCCGACCGCGTACACACCGTGGCCAGCAAGCATCTGCAAGCACAATCACCGACCACTTTGGGCGGTGCCGCCGCCTACCTACTGCGCGCATCGGCGCCCTTCACCCTCGTCCGTGGCGCGCCAGGACAGGGCAAGTCGACACTCAGCCAATACCTCTGCCAGACCCACCGCGGGTCATTCATCCCCGAAAGCGACAGACCTGACTCACTAACCGAGCTGGAGCGGCCGCGGTTCCCCGTCAGACTCGACCTGAGCGACTACGCGCTCTGGCTCGGCGGCAACGACGTGTGGGACCACTCCGAGGACCGCAAGCAACGCAAGGCCAAAGCGCGCAAGGGTGAACAGGCAACGATCGAGTGCTTCCTCGCCGACCTGCTGACGCACGAGAGCGGCGGTATCCCCGCTGGCGCGAAGACGGTCCAGGACATCTTCGAGCGCGTCCCCAGCCTCGTCGTGCTCGACGGACTCGACGAAGTCGGCAGCGCCACCATCCGAGGCAGGATCGTCAAAGAGATCGACAAGTTCGTCGGTCGCGGGAAGGCGTACACCGACCCACCGAGAGTGGTCGTCACCACGCGCCCCAGCGCCGGCGAGTTGCCCGAGCCCTCACCCGACCTGTTTGAGGTCGTGACCCTCAACCAGCTCACCGTCGAGCAGCGTGACGCCTACCTGCGCAAGTGGTGCACGGTCCGCGGGATCAGAGGCAAGGACGGTCGCGCCCTGCGGAAGAGCTTCAAGGAGAAGAGCCGCGAGCCCTACATCAACGAACTCGCCGGCAATCCGATGCAGCTGACGATCCTGCTCGACCTACTTCACCAGCAAGGAGCAGCCACCCCCACGCAACGCACTGATCTCTACGACAAGTACGTCGAGCTTCTCCTGGCTCGCGAGGCGAACAAGCACCCCAGGGCCGTGAAGGACCACAAGGAAGAGCTGCTCGAGATCATCCCGTTCCTCGGCTGGTACCTCCACGCCCACACCGAGGAATCGCAGATCAACGGCCGCATGAGCGTGGACGAACTCAAGGAAGCCATGCGGCACTTCCAGCGCACCTACGGCAACCGTGAATCGATCGTCGACCAGCTCTTCGAGGGCGCCAGCGACCGTCTGTGGGCGCTGACCAGCAAAGTCGACGGCACCTACGAGTTCGAAGTCCTGTCCCTACGAGAGTACTTCGCCGCACGGTTCCTCTATCACAACGCGGGCGAGGACAACTCGGCCTTCGACAGCACGGCCGTGCTGCGCGAACTCTTGCGCCGGCCGTACTGGCTCAACACCGCTAGGTTCTACGGAGGCAACGCAAAGGGCAATGGCATCTACCCCCTGACCGCCGGGATCGAAGAGGAGCTGGCCCACAGCACCTCGCCCGCCTCCTACCTCGCCGCGTGGGCACTGCTCACCGACGGTGTCTTCCTGCGCCGCCCCCGCGAGGCACGCAAGATCCTCACCGCACTCTGCTCGGACGCCGGAATCACAATTCTGCTATCCGCGCTCGACCGCCGCGACATCATCGCTCTGCCCGAGTTGCCCGACCTCCCTGACCAGGACGGAGCCGATCCCACCTGGGTCCGCCTCACCACTCTGATCAGCAAGGACCCGGCGGACAGCGACAACAAGCGGCGAGTTCGCGCTCTGCGCGAGTTGCTGAACCAACGCAGCCAATTCAGCGCATGGTGGTACGGGCAGCTCGCCGCAGCCATCGGCACACCGCAGCAAAACGCATGGCTCAGACTCGGTGCCGAGTGCGAGGCCGGCGCGGGTGTCACCGCATCGTTCGAGGACATCGACCTGTCCGAAGGCGCCGCCGAGCTCTTCCTCAGCACGGGCCTCATCCCTACGCCAGGAAGCTCACTCGAAGCAGCGCTTCTTGACGCAGTCTTGGACGGTGAATGCCCTTGCGTGACATCAACCCGGTCCATGCCCGCACAAGTCGCAGCGGCCTTGTCGCCGAGCGACTTCCTCACCAGTTCCAAGACCGGATTCGTCGGCAGTGATGAGAAGTCGAAACGTCGCCGAAGCGAGGCGATCAACCAGCTCAGACGAGCAGGTTCGCCGTACACCCAGATCGCCAAGCAACGAGCATTCAAGGCCGGGCAGAAAGGCAGCACGTTCCCCTGGGCGGACACCGCTGCCGCACTACACGAACACACTGGACGGTGCTGGCTTGCGTCCGAGATCGCGATCATCGGCGCTGCATCTCCCTTCCCGCCCGCCTACACGAAGAAGCCCGGCTCAGCGGCCTTCGGAAGCGCCAGCCATCCCTCCGAACTTCTCGCTCAAGCTCGGGCCAACAGCGGCAACGCTCAGTGGTGGCGCGAACAGCTCGATGTCCTCGACGATGACCTGGCCGAGGCGGAGTGGTCACTCGCCCTGTGGTGCACCGCCTCCAGCTCAGTCATCACTGAGCTGTTGCCGACGCTGGAGTCCGTGTTCGGTCAACTCCCATCACCACGTCGAAGCACAGTCCTGCGGGCCGCCGAACAGATCGCCCGTTACGGATGGCTGAACAAGCGAGCCATCACAGCCGTCACCGACGTCCCGGAACTAGCCGCTCTGAACCAACTTCGCACCTCAGCGCCGCCGGCAACAGGGCGAGACGATGGAGCAACCGCATCACGCGACAGCTCAGCGTCGGCGCCCTCTCTGCTCAGCGTCGCCCGAGCAGGGAAGTGGCTCAAAGTCGACGCGAAGCCCGCATATCGATAGCCGTAGGCCTGGGTGCTCGGACCCGATGGCCTCACCGCGGTCGGCCGTGCGAGTCGCGCATGACGACGCCCTCGGCGAGAAGATGGTTTCGGACGGTGCCAGCGGAGTACCCCAGCCGTGTGCCGACACGCTCCAGAGACTCGCCTTCTGCATACCGGCGCGCCATCTCGTTCACCTCCGCAGCCGACGGCGTGATACTGCGTAACCGGACCCCGCGCTCACGTAGCAGCGAGGCCAGCCGCTGACGGCTCACGCCAATGTCTTTCGCGATCTGTCGCAGCGTCTCGTTTTTCCCGTATCGCGCCTCAGCCAAGACGAGGGCATCATCGCTGACCGTCGCCTGCTGGCGAGTTCGAGGCACCGCCCGAGACCTGCGAGGACCAGGCCGAACACGGATCGTGCGGTGGACCACGGCCATGTGAACCAGGGGCGGGGCAAGTTTCGATAGTGCTCCCGTTAGGTCCACCAAAAACCCCCGGTCAACCGGGGGTTTTGTGTTGGATGCGGGCAGCCTGAAGAGTCCTCCCCATCATGCTGTGTCGTAGCGTGGAGACATGAAGCTCCTCGCGCGCGTCCTGGTGGTCGGCGTGCTGAGCAGCGCGATCAGCGGCGCACTCGCGTCGGAGGAGTCCGACCCCGATATCGCGGCTGCTGCCGCATCGATGCCCTCGACCGACGCGTCCGCCGCCGAAGAGCCCGTCGTCGTCGCGCCCGCCGGTGCCGGCGAGGTGAGATTGGAAGCCGCCCGGCTCGTCGCAGCGATGACGGTGCGTGAGCGTGCGGCGAGCGTCGTGATGGGGCACCTTCCGACGACAGACACATCGCTGCTCCGGACATACATGGCCGAGGAGGGGATCGCGGGGTTCATCCTGATGGGCGCGAACATCCCGGCGGACGAGTCGGCGCTCCGTGCGGTGACGGGATCCCTCATCGTCGATCCGACGCTCCCGCCGCTCTTGGCCATCGACCAGGAGGGCGGCGACGTCTCTCGGCTGCGCTGGGACGACTTCGCCGCGGCGCCGACCTTGAAGGACGCCGACCCCGGTGCCGCGGCGGACGCGTTCGCGGCACGCGCGTCTCTCGTGGCGCGTGCCGGGGCGAGCGTGAACTTCGGCATCGTTGCAGACGTGACATCCGACCCCGGGATGTTCATCTACCGGCGTGCTCTCGGCACCGACCCGGCTGCCTCGGCGGACAGGGTCGTGGGCGCTGTTCAGGGCGAGGGCGGACGGGTGGCATCCACCCTCAAGCACTTCCCCGGCCACGGCGCAGCGCCGGGCGACTCGCACATCGGCATCCCGAGCACGGACATGTCGATGCAGGAATGGTCCGAGACGCAAGCGCCCCCATTCGTCGCGGGGATCGACGCGGGCGCACCCCTGCTGATGTTCGGACATCTGTCGTACACGACCGTCGATGACGCGCCCGCATCGCTGTCGTCCGAGTGGCATCGCATCGCCCGCGAGGAACTCGGGTTCGACGGCGTCGCGGTCACCGACGATCTCGGGATGCTTCAGGCGACCGGCCTGCCCGAATACGCCGATCCGGTAGCCAACGGCGTCGCCGCGCTGGCAGCAGGCAATGATCTGCTCCTGACGGTGCTCTACAGCGACGCCGGCAGCGCCGAGCGCCTGGTGGAGGGGATCGTGACCGCCGTGGAGCGCGGCGAGGTGTCGCTGGAGCGACTGACCGAGGCATCCGAGCGGGTCACGGCGCTGCGATGGGTGTCGGCGCACACCACCCTGCTTCCCTGCGCGGACTGCGCGCAGTGACGCCCGCTGTCAGCCGATGATGGCGGCGAGGAGACGTTCCCGCAGCCTGGCCCCCGTCGCCGCGAATTCTCGCTGTTGCCGTACGTACTCCGCCTTGCCCGCTGCGGTCTCCACCGCCACCGGATCGAAGCCCCAGTCACGCAGGTCGTAGGGTGAGGCCCGCATGTCGAGGGTTCGGACCGCGCGCGCGTGCTCGAAGGTGTCGAGCAAGAGATCGCCCGGCACGAGCGGCCCGGCCTTGACGGCCCACTTGTACAGATCCATACCCGCGTGCAGGCATCCCGGCTGCTCACGATCTGCCTGCGTGCGACGGGACAGCGGTTCGCGGTTGCGCGGTGCGGCATCAGGGGTGAAGAAGCGGTAGGCGTCGAAGTACGCGGCGACGGGCTCGGGGTCGGCCAGGGCGCCCAGGGCGTCGGCCCCTTCGTCCTGCTGGGACACGTCGAGCCACGTGTACCAGGTGAACACGGGCACCGCGCCACCCTCCCGCGTCTCGCGCACGTAGTCGGGCACGAACTGACCCACCGGGTCGCCCTCCCACTGCCAGCATCCCCACCAGCGTCGGTCGGGGCTGGCTGCGTGGATGTCGGTGCACGCGTCGCACTCGGGGCACGGGTTGTGCCCGACCAGGTACTCGTAGCGCAGGTCCAGGGGGGTGCGTCCGAGCAGGTCACCCGAGGCGTCCGCGCCGAGACCCAGGTGGCCCAGGCCCAGCTCACCGGCGAGGGGCTGGACGAAACAGACCGGAGGCGGCGGGGCCGGAGACAAGACGACCGCGGCCCCGATAGCGGCCGCGGTCACCAGCGCACCGGTCGCCGCCGTGGCGACGACCCGGAGGTTCACGGAGCGGATGCGGCTTCGAGGGCGCCGACGGTGGGCGGCGTGCCCCGCGGCGAGCCCTGCAGGTCGGTCGTGTACTCGGCGGACCCGGTGCCCGCGCCGACTGCCGGCGATGCCGGGCCGGGACGGTACGCGCCGTAGGGGTCGGTGGTGTTGTTCGTGAACTGGGGGTCGGCCGACTCCAGCAGGCTGGTGGTGGTGGTGAAGCCAGCCGGGTGGTCCTGCCAGATGGTGTTGTAGTAGCCGACGAGGTCCCCGCTGGCGGGCTGGCCCCAGGCCAGGGTGTCCACGATGTCGATGTCCACTGCGGTGTCGAAGGGCATCCGGTAGGCGTTGATCGTGGCGACGTGGGCGGTGGTGGCCTGGTTGCCGGTGAACGTGCTGCCGTACACGAGCAGGCTGGACTCGGCGGCGTTGATGTCGCTGGCGACGGGGCGGAACTGCACCGCACCGCCGCGGGTGATGTCGACACTGTCGCGGGAGGTGATGTTGGCGTCGAACAGGCTGTTCGCCACCACGGCGTAGGGGAGGTCCTGAAGGGCCACGCCCGCGCCGCCCCATCCAGACTCGGATGCGGTGTTGCTGTAGAACTCGCAGCCGTCCACGGCGGCGAACTCGGTGTCGGTGAGCTGCAGACCGGCGCCGGTGGCGTCCTCGGAGGTGGTGTTGCTGCGGAAGACCGAGTCCTGGACGGTGATCTCGTAGAACCCGCGCACCGCGGCGCCCGCTCCGGTGTTCAGGGCGGTGTTGCCCTCGAAGGTGCAGTCGCGCACGGTGGCTTCGCCGACGTCGGGGGAGTTGAAGGCGCCTACGTACAGACCGCCGCCCACAGCCACGGTATCCGAGATGTTGTTCGTGAAGGTGGAGCCCTCGACGACCACCTCGGTCATGCCGCCCGACACGAACAGGCCGCTACCCGCGTCGCTGGTGCGGTTGCCGTCGAAGGTGCTGTCGGTCACGGTCACAGTGGTGGCACCGTAGATGGCGCCGCCGCCGCCCGCAGCACTCCGCGACAGGGGGATGTCCTGGTTGTTTCCGGTGCTGGTGATGCGGGTCAGCGTGACCTCGCCGGCATCCCCCAGCACGAAGCCGCCGCCATACTCGGCCCAGTTGTTGGTCAGCGTCAGGTCGGTCAGGGTGGCGGAGTCGGCGTAGTTGACCCACAGACCGCCGGCGTTCATGGACTCGCAGTCGGTGAAGGTGCTCTGGCTCACAGCCACCGTGCCGGAGTGGCTGAGGAACGCGCAGCTGCCGACGGACTGAACGTCGACGCCGTCGACGCCCTGGCCCTCGAAGGTACTGTCGTCCACGGTCACGGCCTCGGTGTACTCGACCCACAGGCCGGGCAGGTCCAGCTCGGTGAACGTGTTGCCGGTGGCCGAGAACGAGGACAGGTTCTGCACGTACACGCCATCGGCGCGGCTTCCGATGTTGCCAGCGACCTCCAGGTCGTCCATCACGACCTCGCCTGCGTAGGTGGCGAAGATGGGGGCTGCGGTCTGGACGAGGTTTCCGTCCAGGCGCACATCCGACATCGTGAACGAGTCGACCTCGGTGATGCCCACGATGGGCGCGCCGCCGGTGCCGGTGTTGTCGAGCAGCTCGGTGCGGGTGACCAGGACGTCGACGGTCTGGGGATCGAGCGGCAACCGGCTGTTGTCGTCACCGGTGATTCCGGACTGGGACGAGCAGAACCCACCGCGGTCCGCCGTGTCGTCGCACACGTACAGCACGGCGCCGAGGGCGGTGGAGCTGTTGCCCTCGAAGGTGCTGTCTTCGATGGTGACGCCGGGCACGTTGTGTGCGGTGATGGCCGAGCCCCAGGTGTGGGCGTTGTCGAGGGCCGAGACGCGCTGCAGCAGCACGGGGCCGGTCTGCCATGCCTTGAGCACGCCGCCGGCGCTCACGGCGTTGTCGGCGAACAGGCTGTCGGTGAGGGTGACGGGCCCGGTGTAGTGCGTCAGCACGGTGCCGATGACGCCGCTGCTGTGCTGCTCGACGGTCAGGCCGGACAGGGCGATGTCGCTCGTCTGGTCGTCGTCCTGGACGAACAGGGCGGCGGCCATGCTGGCGACGCCGTCGCCGGTGAGGGTGCGGTGCAGGCCCGGCTTCTTGATGTAGTCCTTGCCGGTGACGTTGCTGATCGCCAGCACGTCGCCCACGTGTTCGATGGCCGGGGCCAGTGCCACCGGCACCATGAACAGAATCGCCGGCCAGTGGAAGGTGGGCGCCACGAACTCCGGCACCGCCAGCCAGCTCGCCTG
>CAJWOB010000045.1 GCA_913043885.1 uncultured Spirochaetaceae bacterium
TTCCAGCACGCCGGCCTCCGCGCTGGTGCCGAGCAGGCTGTAGTCCTGAAAGGTCAGCGACACGTCGAACTCACCGGTCTCGATGCAGCGCCGATGCAGCTCATGCGGGCGGCAGCCAAGCCCGATGGCGCGGATGGAGCCCTGCTCCTTGAGCTTGCGCAGCGCGCCGATGGAGCCGTCGTCGGCCAGCACCAACGACAGCTCGGTGGGGTCGTGGACCAGGAACATGTCGAGGTAGTCAGTGCGCAGCTCCCGCAGGCTGTTCTCGAAGCTCCGCATCGTACCTTCGTAGGTGAACGCCTCCGGGTTGTCCTTGTGGACGGACACCTTGCTGGAGAGGATCAGGTCTTCCCGCCGGTTGCCCCGGCTCCACCACTCCTCCAGCGCTCGCCTGACGATCCCCCCGCTGCACCCGTCGATGTAGTTGTCCGAGGTGTCGATGAGGTTGATCCCGGCCTCCAGCCCAGCCAGCACCGTGTCGATACCGACCTGGTCGTCATACGAGCCGCGTAGGTTGCCCAGCCACGCCCCGCCGATACATAGGACGGTAACCTCGAAGCCGGTGCGGCCGAGCGTGCGCTTCTCCCAGTCGATCTTGCCCATCCCGGTACCTCCCGCTAGTCCAGAAAGCTGAGGTCCTCGCGCATGCGGGTGCGCACGTGTTCCTCGTCTATCCCCAGCCCTACCCCGGGGGCCTCGGTCATGAGGATCTTGCCGCCCTGGATCAGGTGGCCGTCGGCCGCCAGCGGGCTGTCACCGGTCTCCGGCCGAACTACGAAGCGTGGCCAGTTCTCATCCAGGTGGAAGTGATATTCGAGAACGAGGAAGTTGGGCACCGCGGCGCAGACGTGGGCGGCAGCGTAGGTGCCCACTGGACCGCACACGTTGTGAGGCGCCATGGGCAGGTAGTAGAGCTCACCCAGCTCGGCAATGCGTTTGCCCTCGGCGAGACCGCCGGCCTTGGCGAGGTCGGGACAGATAATGTCGGCAGCCTCCGTCTGGACCAGCTCGCGAAATCCGTGGGTGGTGTAGAAGTTCTCGCCGGTGCAGATCGGTAGCGTCGTCTGCTGCTTGAGCTCCCGCATCGCCGCCACGTTCTCCGGCGGGATCGGATCCTCGAGCCACAGTAGGTCCAGCCCCTCGAGTCGATGGGCGACCTTGAGGATATCGACCGGCGGGTAGTTTCAGTGCGCGTCGATGGCCAACTCGGTGGCGGGATTGAGCGCCTCGCGCATGGCGGTTACCACCGACACGTAGTGATCGATTTCGCCGCTTGTAAGCGAGCTGCTGTACCGGTCGAGCATCTGCGGCAGCGGATCGATGTCGAACTTGAGCGCGTCGAACCCATCGGCCTCCGCCGCCAGCGCCGTCTTCACGTACGCCTCGGGGGTCTCCTTGTCGCCAGCATGGCGATCTGCATATACCCGGATCGTGTCCCGGTAGCGTCCACCCAGCAGACGCCATATCGGCTGGCCGCACGCCTGACCGGCAATGTCCCACAATGCCATCTCGATACCGCTGATGGCGCTTATCACCGCCCCCTGGTAGAACCCGGAGGCGGACATCGACCCCATCATGTCCTTGAACAGGCGGTTGACGTTGCGGGGATCCTTGCCGATGAGCGCCCGGGTGAGGCGTGGATCGACGACGATCTGATGGACGCCGGCGCCATGATATGCCTCGCCGACGCCGACGACACCTTCGTCGGTCCGCACTTTGACCAGGACCCACATCGGCTCGACCAGCACCGACGCCACTGAGATGATCTGAATGATGCCTATTCCGCTTCAGCTGGCGGCGCCAGCGGCGCCAGCTGCAGAAGTGTAGCGGAGATGCGCATTACCCACATCGGATCGGTGCGGTTCGAGGATCCGCCGTGGGTGCTCGTGCGCGTGTACACCGACACCTGCCTGGTTGGGGTGGGGGAGGCCTACCACGGCGCCGGGGTGCACCAGATTGCGGTGGACCGGCGCATGACCGCCGCGCTGCTCGGGCGCGACCCCCGGAACGTGGAGCGGCTGGCCCGCGACATGGGGACGGCTATGTCGGCATCCGGTTTCTTTCAAGGCGCGGTAATGAGCGCGATAAGCGGGCTGGAGATGGCACTGTGGGACCTCGCTGGACAGGCGGCGGGCGTCCCTATCTGGCAGTTGTTCGGCGGTAGGGTCCGCGAGCGGGTGCCGCTCTACGCCACCGGCCACAACCGGACGGAGGAAACGCCCCACGCCTACGCCGCAAGGGCGGTAGAGCTACAGGAGTGCGGCCTGCGCGGGATCAAGATCAGCGTCCATCCGCGAGCCTCCGACGTGACCCCGCTGGAACTATCGCATGCGGTGCAGGCGTCTCTGGAAGCCGATACCTGGCTGGCCGTCGACGCGCACGGTGCCTACTCCGGGCCGGACGCCGCGCGCTTGGCAGCATCCCTCGCCGACCTCGGGCTGCAGTGGCTGGAGGACCCGCTGCCGCCCCAGAATATCGACGCCATGCGCGCCTTAACCCACACCTCTCCGATTCCCGTGGGCACCGGCATCCGTATCTATTCGCAGCACGCTGCCGCCCGAGTCGAGCCGGCCGCCCTTTCGATAGACGGTGTCGAACCCGAGGGTCGCTTCCAGATCCAGGTCAGGGACCTCGTACGCGAAATGGGTGACGGTTATTCGAGTGATCTGTGGAGTGCGGGCCATGGTTCTCCTCTACGCACCGAGGTGGTGCCGACGGCTATGCGCATAGCGTACGGATAGCCAGATGGACTAACGGCCGCGGTATCCGGCCTCTATACGGATAGTGACTAACAGGGGCGCACAGGGCGCCATTGTCGCTTGCGTCCCAGCGAAGCAACATGGCGTTGCGCAGCGCGCCCACCAGGTGAGCCGCCGCCGTGGCCGTCGTCGGCGTCGTCGGCGTCGATCTCGCAGTTGACGCCGAATGCCTCCGCGGTGCGGGCGATCTTCAACACATCGGTGACGCCGCCGGCGGCGGGGATCGCAACCCGCACCAGGTCTGCTGTCTGTCCTGCGAGATGCTGGGCGGCAAGGCGCCCGCGTACAGCAACGGGAAGCCGGGAGCCACCGCCTCTCGGGCGGCGCCTATCGCGGCGAGCGCGGCGTCCGTCTGCGCGCGGGGGACGCCGACGTCGATAACGCTGGTGGTGCCTGTGAGCGCGTAGGCGCGATAGCCATCCGCCTCCGCCTCCGCCTTCTTCGCTTCGTTCGCCGCGGTCTGTGGATCGATCCCGGCCGACCCCTTCAGGCACAGCGGCAGCTCGGTGCGAAACCCACCGATGGCGCGGTACAGCGGCAGTCCCTGCAGCTTCGCCCACAGATCCCATAGGGCGACGTCGAAGGGCGCTCAGAGTGGCCAGGTGGTGCCACCGGGCTGTCCGGGAGCCGCGACCCGCAGGTCGCGCCAGATACGCTCCCGCTGGCTGAGCGGCCGGCCCACCATCAGCCGACCGGAACGCCTCGACTGCTCCAGGAGGTAGCAGGGTGGGGTCGACGAGGCCGACCCCCTCGTGGTCGCCGGCGGCAACCGAGACGATGCCAGCCGGTAGCCGGACCTGGACGCTGGAGATGGTTGCCGAGAGAGCGCCGTCCATCAGACGACCTCCAGCGCGTCGGCTTCGACGCGGTCCCAGTCAGGCTCCTCGACCGGCAGGTCGCCGCACTGGATGGGCATGTAGCCGTCGTCGATCACCTTGATCCCCTGGAACGTCAGCGTGGCGGGGTCCTGCGGTGGCGGCAACGGCCCCTCCGACCCGTACTCGTAGATGGGGTCGTTGTGGATGGCCAGCACCACGTGGGCGTCGCCGCCGTGTACATCGAGGCCGAAGCTCTCGGCCATCTTCGCCAGCTTGATCTGGCCGGTGAGGCCGATGGAGCGCTGGCGCACGATGTCGGTCGCCTGCAGGGCGACGAACGTGGAGGCGTTGAACGGCTGGCCGGCCAGCGATCCCACCCACTCCATGGCTAACACCGGAAGGTCCAGCGTGGCGCACAGCTTCTTGAGCCCCATGATGTCGAAGTCCTGCAGCGGCTCCTCGGTCCAGGCATAGCCGAGGCGTTCCATCTCACGGCCGATCTTGATTGCCTCGTCGCACGTGCAGGACTCGACCGGATCGTGGATAAGGATGAAGTCGTCCCCCATCGCCTTCGCGCAGGGCCCGGAACCGCTCCGCGTTTCCCTGCACTCCGGCGTAGGAATGGTCCTTGGCGCCCTTGAACCCTTCCTCCCGCGCCTGCATCGCCGACTGCACATACTCGTCGGTGTTCCTGCCGCCAATGTTGCGGTAAGCGGGGATGCGATCGCGGGCGCCGCCCAACAGCTGGTAGAGCGGCATGCGGGCGTGGCGGCTGGCCAGGTCCCACAGCATCTCGTCGACCGACTGGATGAGCCCGCGGCCGGTGTACATGAACCGTTGGGTACCACAGGCGCTGCCAGATGCGCTCGCGGTCGAAGGCGTCCATGCCGGTAAGCAGGTGGGCGATCTTTACGCGAAACTCGCGGGCCTGCCAGATGAGCTCCTGGGAGGAGAAGCCGCGACCGAGGGTGCTGTAGGCGTCCAGGTCGCCGTCGGTGACCCGGCGTAGCTTCAGCTCGAACGACGGCGCTGTCTCACGGAACTCGGGCAGCTCTTCGTTGCCGCGCACGCCCTCGCCGTGGGTGAACAGGCCGGAGAGGCCAGGCGGCACCAGCTCCATGTTGCCACGCCCGACCGCCGAGCGCTCGCGCTCGCGCTCGCCGGTGGGCAGGATGTAGAGCCTCACCTCTTTGATCAGCACCGGGTAAGTGTCTGCCGGTTACCGGCGCTGTCAAACGCGGCCGGGCCGGTCGTTGCCCGCCTGCCGCTACTCAGCTGGACGACAGGCGGTAGGCGTCGACGGTGTTGGCGCCCAGCACCCGCTCTCGCACCGACTCGTCCTGGCCTTGCAGGTACTCGTCGACGACGCCAAACACCGCGGCGTAGGGAGCGCGTTTGCCGCAGACCGGCCAGTTGCTGGCGTAGAGCAGGCGCCGGTCGCCGAAGTGACGCCACAACGCGTCGAGGGTAGGTCGGTAGAAGTCCGCGTTCTCCGGCGCCTGCTGGGGTACGCTGCATTCCACCAGCCCGGAGATCTTGCAGTACACGTTGGCGCTGTCGGCGAGCGCCTCCACCCCCCGCAACCACCCGGCGTTTGGCGCGGCGCCGTCGATGGCCACGTGGGCGACGTGGTCGAGGACCACGTGCAGGTCGGGAAGCGCGGCGCACAGCTCCGCCACCACCGAGAGCTGCTCGCCGTTAACCAGAAGGTCGACGCTCAGATCGCGCTGCAGCAGCTCGCGGCACGCCTCCACCAGCGCGTCGCGCGGCCCGTCGACCAGGTCACTACTCAGTCGCAAGCCGCGGAAGAGGGGATTCGCGCGGAACCGATCGAGGTGGGAGGTGTAGTCGGGGTCGTCCGGCTCGATGTGGCCGACAAAGCCGACGATCGATCGGTCGCTGTCGCGGGCTGCCAGATCCAGGATCCACTGATTGTCTTCCAGCCAGGCGCTGGCCTCGACCACGACTGTCTGATGGACACCGTGCGGAGACGCCACCGCGCGGAAGTGCTCGGGGAGGGTGGTGCGGTATAGCACCTCGTCGTCCGCGGCCGGCCATGGGACGCCCGCGGGGCGGGCAGGATCGAAGAAATGGGTGTGAGCGTCGATAATAGGGACCACAGCGAAGCAACATGGTGCGGGAGGCAGCAAGTGGCAAGTGACAAACTGCGGGTAGCAGTCGTCGGAGGCTGCGGTGACTGGGGGCGGCGCTATACGTGGGCGTACGCAAACCACCCGGAAGCCGAGCTGGTGGCGCTCGTCGATACCGCACGAGACAGGCGGCAGGTGTTCGCGGAGCGGTACGGCATCCCGCAGCAGTTCGACTCGGTCGACGAGCTGCTGGCGTCGGAAGTGCCGGACGTGGTCGCAAACATCCTGCCAGTATCAGCTGCCCCCGACGCCGTCATCGCCTGCGCTGAGGCGGGCGTGAAGGCCGTCTCCTGCGAGAAGCCGATGGCGGCGCGTCTGTCCGATGCCGACCGCATGGTCGACACCTGCCGCGAGCGCAACATCTCCTTCGCGTGTGGCACGGCGCTGTGGGAGGTCCATCACCTGCAGCAGATCGGCGCTTGGGTGCAGGCTGGCAACATCGGCCGGATTACTTCGGCCGCCACGGACGGCTTTCTCGCCCAGGGCGACCAGGTGTCCGGCCTCGGCTGTGTCATCCTCAACTTTCTCCGCTTTGCCACCAGCGACGAGGCCGAGTGGGTGGAGGGATGGACGATTCCCGAGGAGGCCGCGCAGGCGGATGAGGACTGTGCCGCGTACGGACGAATCGGCATGAGCGGCGGATACGTGTACGAGGCGCGCCAGGAGGTTCCGGAGGCCGGCGCCCACAAGCTGGCACTGTTTGGCGACAAGGGGGCGCTGTGGATGACCGGCGGTGCAGGCACCGTTCTGATCCAGGGAACGGGAACAGATGCGAGGCCGGTCACGCCGGCGTTCATGGACGGCGACATCGGTGAGACCACGCCGGGTGGGTCAGCGCTGCCGGTCGTAGACAGCCTGCTGCGGTCCGCCCGCGTCGGTGGGGACGCGGAGTGCAGTGGTCACGACTACCGCCAGGTGCTGGAGATTGCGGCTGCGATGAAGGTCTCCGCCCGCGAGGGCAACCGTCGTGTGGAGCTGCCGCTGGAGGATCGATCGGTGCAGGTGTTGCCGATCCCCTACCGATGGCACGGCGGCGACGTTACCGGTTGGGACGTGATCGGCCGCGAGGGTACTCCCGAGCCTTATTGAGGGCGCACCGGACTAGTCCCGGGCCGAGTCGCTGACCTCCCGTATCCAGCTTTCGAACTCGATGACCAGGACGGTTCCGTCGTCACGGGTCATCTCGAGGCGGGTGGTGCCGTGCACAGGGGAGCGACCTGAGCCGACCACGCCATCGGTAAAACAGCCGACCACCTCGCCCAGAAACAGGTCGTGGCTACCCATCGGCACGATCGGCCCCACCTTGCACTCGTAATTGATCGGGCATTCGCCGATGTGGGGCGAGGAGATGCGCTTGCCGGGCACCGGCGTCAGCCCCGCCTCCTTGAACTTGTCGACATTCGGATCCTTGGCGCGCGATAGCTTGCCACACAGCGCCACCTCCTCGCGCAACCGGTCGGTTGGGAAGTTGAGGGCGAAATCCATCGCCCGCTTGAGCAGCTGGTGAGTGCCGCGCTTGTAGTAGTCGACCGTGTGCTCCTGCACGCTCACCGCGACCCCTAGATAGAGAGGGAGGCGATTGAGGAACCCCCAACCCACCGCAGGCATGATGTTGGGAATGCCGGTCTCCTCGTCGGCGACGCTGATCAGCGCCGGGGTGGTGGGCAGAAAGCCCGGCGTGGGGAACTGCTCCTCGTAGGGGGGGACGCTGCGGTCGTGGGTGGTGTAGATCTTCGCCATCTGCGGTTGCTCCCATAGGATGCGGCCGGCCCCGAGGCGGGTCAAATCGGTGTTGGCGCAGCCTCGACCGTGCAGTACGGTCAATCGCTGCATGAAGACGCTGATACGACCCGGCATTCTCGTATGGAAGCCTTCCGCCGAGCCGCTCGCCAACACGCCGATCCTCATCGACGACGGAGTAGTGGCGGCCATTGGCGACGACGCCGAGCACGCCGTCGATGGCTCCACCGCAACCATCGACTGCCCGGAGCAGACACTGGCGCCGGGACTGATCGACTGCCATGTCCACCTGGTGTGGAGCGGACGTGGGGACGACCTCCAGGGGCGTAACCCACTGTACGCCGCCATCGGCATGCCTCGGGCGGCGATGGCGGCGCAGGTAATCACCAACATGCAGGCCGCGCTTGCCAGCGGCGTCACCACCGTCCGCGATTGTGGTGGTATCGTCGAGGTGATCCTCCCGATCGCCCAGGCGGTCCGGTCCGGCGAGGTGGTGGGTCCCCGAATCCTGAGCTCCGGTGCTCCCATCACCACCACCGGTGGTCACTGCTGGTTCCTGGAGAACGAGGCTGAAGGCGTGGATCTGGTACGCCAGGCGGTGCGGCGCATGCACAAGGCCGGGGCAGACTTCATCAAGGTGATGGCTACCGGCGGGGCTACCCTGGGCTCGAACCCGCGCGCCGCGCAATTCAGTCAGTCGGAGCTCGATGCCATCGCCGCCGATGCGCATCGACTCGCGCTGCCGGTCAGCGGCCACGCCCACGGCACGGAGGGTATCGAGCGGGTAGTGGCGGCCGGATTCGACACCATTGAGCACTGCTCGTGGCAGCGGCTGGAGGATGGGGTCGACGACTACCGGCCCAGCGTCGTGGAGCGCATCATCGAGCAGCGCATCTTCGTGTGTAAGACTATCGCCGGCTTCCAACGCTGGCCGCTGGAGGAGCTCGAGGCTGCCGGTCAGGCGCACGATGCCTGGCAGTCGTACGCGACCTTCCGCGATATGGTCGCGGCGGGGGTGCCGATCGTGGCCGGTACGGATGCCGGCATCACCGACACCAACTTCGTGCATCTGAACCGTACGATGGAGACGATGGTGGGGCTGGGTGGCATGACCCCAGCCTCGGTCCTGGCCTCAGCCACCGAGACCGCGGCCGAGGCTCTGCGGCTCGAGGCCGAGGTCGGTTCGCTGGAGGTGGGCAAGCGCGCCGACTGCATCCTGCTACACGGCAACCCTCTCGAGGACGTCCGCGCCTTGCGCGAGCCGGAGATGGTGATGTGCGATGGGGTGATCGTCGCGCGCGGGGGCGGCGTACGCGTCGCGGGCGCCGCCGTGGACCCAGCTTCGATGGCCGTGCGATAGTCGGCTGCAGATGAGCGCGACCCGACTGAACCTATCCTGCGGGCAGACCGACATCTACGCGCAGGCGCGACAGACCATAGGCGAGCCACTGCCGCAGCCGATCTACTACCCGCCCTTTGCCGAGCTGGTGGGAGATACGATGCGCATGCTCCGCGAGATGCTGCACACCACCGGCGATGTGCTGCTGCCGGTTGGTACCGCCGTGTACGGCCAGGAAGGCGCGTTCACCACGCTCCTCGAACCCGGCGATCTGTGCATCACCGTAAACACCGGCCTGTTCGGTCAGAACCTGTCCGACCTGGTGGGCGTGGCCGGCGGCGAGCTGGTGGAGATCACGGTGCCGCACGGCAAGGCGGTGACCGTCGAGCAGGCGCGCGAAACGCTGAGCACACATCCCGACGCGAAGCTGTTTTCGGTGGTGCACTTGGAGACGACGACCGGGACCCTGAACCCGGTGCAGGAAATCGGGGCCATGATCCGCAGCAAGTTCCCGAACGTCATCTATATGGTGGATGCGGTGTCCTCGCTTACCTCCGAGCCACTAAGGGTGGACGACTGGGGCATCGACATCTGCTGCAGCAGCAGTCAGAAGTGCATCAACGCTCCGCAGGGCGTCGCTATCGTCACGTTCAGCGAGCGGGCGTGGGATGCCGTAGATCGGCGCAAGACCGGCATCCCCGGCATGTGCCTGGATCTCCGCACCTGGAAGAAGTGGCAGACGAAGATGGAAGAGGCCCTGGCGGTGGAGCGGGGCGAAGGCCCGGCCCAGAGCGACAGTGAGGGCGACGGCGCGGTCGACACGTCGATTACCGAGTACAAGGTCGCCCACGGCCCGTCGCAGTCGTACACACTGGTACAAGCGCTGCACGGCGCCCTGCAGGAGATCGAGCGCGAAGGCCTCGAGCAGGTGATCGCCCGTCACGGCGCCGCCGGACGCGCGTTTCGCGCCGGCGTCCGAGCGATGGGGCTGGGCATTCTGGCCGACGAAGCCAACGCCGCCTCGTGTGCCAACTGCGTGGTGATGCCGGGCGATAGCTTCCCGACGCAGGACTACATGCTGACCGTATGGCGCGAACACGGCATCGCCACCGCCGGCGGTTCGCAGCATGTCGACGAGATGGGGTACGCCGGAAGCCGCGTCGGGTTGATGGGCTTTGTTGCCAACCTCGATTCGGTTACGGCGTTGCTTGAGGCAATGGAGCAGGTGCTTCCGCGCTTCGACGTGGAGGTGAAGGCCGGCGCGGCGGTGCCCGCCGCAAGGGCCGCCTACGAGAGCGCGCCGGCCCTCGCCAGCGCGTAGACCCGACCCGCAACGCTGAGGTCCATTTGAGGCCGATCAACCCGCGCGTCGAGGCGGTACCGCGCTCCGGCATTCGCGTCATCCTCGACCTAGCGTCGCGGCCCGGGGTCGTCCATCTGGAGATCGGCCAGCCGAACTTCCTGACCCCGGCGCACATCATCGACGCCGCCGACGCGGCGGCACGCGCCGGACACACAGGTTACACCGCCAATGCCGGCCTCCCGGAGCTGTGCGACGCGCTCAGCACGACCTTGGCCAGTGACAACGGCGTCCAGGCGGGTGTGGACCAGATCGTGGTAACCGTCGGTGCCATGGGGGCGTTGTATGCGGCGTGCCTGGCGGTGCTGGAGCCGGGCGATCAGGTGCTGATCCCCGACCCCGGCTACCCGAACTACCACATGGCCGCCACGCTGTGCGGCGCCGAGACGGTCCGCTACCCGTTGCTGCCGGAGGCCGGCTATCAACCCGACCTAGACGCGCTGGCGGCTGCGATTGGCCCGCAGTGCAAGGCCATCATCGTCAACAGTCCCTCGAACCCAACCGGTGCGGTGCTGAGCGAGGCAAGCCTGCGGGGCGTGGTCGACCTGGCGGAGCGCCACGACCTCTACGTCATATCGGACGAGTGCTACGAGAAGATCGTGTTCGACGGCAGGCACATCAGCCCCGCCGCGCTGGCGCCGGGCAGCGATCGTTTCTTTACGGTGAGCAGTGTCTCGAAGAGCTACGCCATGACCGGCTGGCGGCTCGGTTACGTCGCCGCGCCGGCTGCCATGGTGCCGCAGCTCACCAAGCTCCAGGAATCGATCGTTGGATGCGCGCCGGTGCTGTCACAGCACGCCGCCCTGGCTGCGTTGACGGGGCCGCAGGATGCGGTCCGCGAGATGTGCGCCGCATATCGGAGCCGTCGCGACCTGGCGGTCGAGCTGCTGCAGCCGCACGGGCTGTGCAACTATCGGCCGGGCGGTGCGTTCTACCTGCTCGTCGACCTGCCCGGGGAGGTCGACGACACCTACGACTACGCCAAGCGCCTGCTGCAGGAACGCGACGTGGCGGTCGCCCCGGGCGAGACATTCGGTGCCGGTGGCGCCGGCCGGGTGCGCATCTCTACCGCCACCAGCGACGATCTGCTGCGCGAAGGGATCGGCCGGCTGATCGAGTTCGCAGTCGCTACCGGATAGTCCTCCGTCGGCGCATCGGGGTCGTAGCCTTCCGGGCCGATCCGTTCCACTGGAATGCGCTGGAACCCCATCCCGAACGCCGGGCTGCCCTCCTGCAACGAGTAGTCCTCGCCCGCCGGATCGACGAACAGCGGGTCAGCGCACACACTCTTGCGGTCGCGCCAGCGCGCCAGGCAGCCGAGTGGCGTGATATCGATTTCGTCCGCCTCCAGGTCCATCCGGTCGCCGAGGAACCAGTATATGTTCTCTTTGCACTCGCGGAGGATCTCCGGGTACCAGCGATGTGGCCGGCACCAGACCAGAGCGGCGGTGCGCTCGCTGTAGGCCACCACGTTCCGTCGGATGACGTTATCTCGCAGGGTCCTGCTGTCCGCCTGGCTGAAGATCGGTGCCAGCGATAGCTGCCGGTGGGAGCCGTTCACCAGGACGTTGTTCTCCACCGGGTTGTTGCCCACCAACGCACCGGGCTGCAGCTCGTGG
>CAJWOB010000046.1 GCA_913043885.1 uncultured Spirochaetaceae bacterium
CCCACGCTCAGCGGGATAACGCGACCGGCTCGCTCGTAGAACGCCGCCAGGCGCGATGCCAGATATGCTGGGTAGCCTTCCTCACCCGGCATCTCCTCCAGACGGCCGGAGATCTCGCGCATGGCCTCCGCCCACCGTGAGGTGGAGTCGGCCATCAGCGCCACATCGTAGCCCATGTCGCGGTAGTACTCGGCGATGGTGATGCCGGTGAACACCGACGCCTCACGCGCCGCCACCGGCATGTTGGAGGTGTTGGCGATAAGGGTGGTCCGCTCCATCAGCGGCCGTCCCGACTGCGGGTCGACCAGCTCCGGGAACTCGATGAGCACGTCGGTCATCTCATTGCCGCGCTCGCCGCAACCGACGTAGATGATGATGTCGGCGTCCGCCCACTTGGACAGCTGCTGCTGCACCACCGTCTTGCCAGATCCGAACGGGCCCGGCACGCAGCCGGTACCGCCCTTGGCCAGCGGAAAGAAGGTGTCCAGTACCCGCTGCCCGGTCACCAACGGCACACCGGGATTCAGCTTGCGTCCATAGGGGCGTCCGCGCCGCACCGGCCAGCGTTGTGACAGCTTGAGGTCGTGGCTGACGCCCCGCTCATCCTCGAGGGTACCGATGGTGTCGGTGACCTTGTACGAGCCCGATTCGATTCCCCGCACCGTCCCACTCAGCTGCGGCGGCACCATGATCCAGTGCTTGACGATCTCGGTCTCCTGGACGAAACCGAGGCGGGCGCCACCGGTGAGCTCGGCCCCGGGCTCCACCACCGAGGTGAACTGCCAGCTCGTCTGGTGGTCGATGGAGGGCTCTTCGATGCCGCGCGCGATGTAGCTGCCGTGCGTGCGGGCGATCACGTCGAGAGGGCGCTGGATGCCGTCGTAGATCTGCGACATCAGTCCCGGGCCCAGCTCTACCGAGAGCTGGTCGCCGGTGCCGCTCACCGGCTCTCCGGGGCCAACGCCCTCGGTCTGCTCGTACACCTGTATCGAGACGGCATCGCGACCGAGACTGATGATCTCGCCGAACAGGCCGAGCTCCCCGACCTTCACCACCTCGAACATCATCGGGTTGTCGAGTCCTTCGGCGATCACCAACGGGCCCGACACACGAACGATCCTACCTGCCATTACCTGTTTTCCTTCCTCATCCCTGGTCCTGCTCGGTATCTGACATTCCCAGCAGGTCGATGCCGATCGCCCGCTCCACGGCCGAGCGAACGCGCTCGTAGCCGATGCCTCTCGCCCCCGATTGATCGGGGACCACGATTACCGCCGGCACCGCGCCGGTCTCGATTCCGCGTATGTCGTCGAGGATAGGCTCGGCGAGAGCCTCCGTAACGTAGATGACCGCGAACTCCCCGGTGGCGACGAGCTCGCGGATGAGCCGCAACGCTTCGTCACTGCTGTCGGCTGGGTACGCACGCACCCCGCCGGCGCCAAAGCCACGCACGGTGGAGGCGTCGCCGATCATGGCGAGGTGATAGGAGGGAGCGGCCGCGCCGCCGCTCATGCTCTCGCTCATGCCGCAGCCATCCCAAAACGAATCCTCTGCTTCACCTGTTCGGGGGCAACCCCGCGCAACCTGGCCAGACACGCCAGTCGCAGGTTGGCGAGGTCGTCCAGCTTCTTCCGCGCGTAGCCGTAGGCAAACGCAAAGGATGGCGGGCGGAGCAGCCAGGCCGCCATCGTCACCCCGATCCGACGCTGCGCCGCGCGCAGCGCGTCCGAGGCGTCGTGGCCGTCCGCGATCTCGCCGAAGATCTGACGCAGCTCGCCACTGAAGGGCGACAGACGCCCCATCCATTCATGGGATCCCAGGACATAGAGGTCCTCGAGCTCGGCCATGCCGGGCATCTCCAGCAGCCCCCATCGCGCAACGTCCCATGCCAGGCCCCCTGCGGAACCGCGAACGACGAGCTCCGCCACGGCAACATCGGCCTCGGCCTGCAACGCTTCCCGCACCCCGTCGGGCTCGGCATCTTCTTCCGGAACGGCCGCCTCGATGCGGTACAGCCGCGCCAGGCGGTCGATGGCCAGCTCCAATGCCTGCCCCGAGCTGCCGGACGTCGCATATGCCTGCAACGACCTCTCGATCGCTGCGGCGAGCGCGCGGCGGGCGGAATCGAGGTCGCCGGCACCGGCGATGGCTGCGCCTCCGCCCCCTTCCGAGAGCACTGCCTCGTGAATCTGTTCGACCGACCGCGTTCCCGGCAGGCCGTAGAGGTCCGCCACGGCTGCAAGGCTCTCCATACCGGCCGCATCGGTGGTGGTGGCGCCGGCAGCGGCGGAGTCCGACCGCCGCTGGGCCCACAGCCGCAACGCCACCTTCACGTTGTAGAGATCGAGCGGCACCAGCAGCAGGTCGCGCAACCGCTGCTCGGGGGCGTAGCTATCGATCAGCTGCCGCAGCTGTTCCAGCTCGGCGGCGATGCCAGCTTCCAGAGACGCCTCGTCGAAGCCATCGCTGAAGGCGCGGAAAAACGGCGAGTCTGCCGCCTCCGCCAACACCTGCGACACCTCGGAGATGTCCCGCATTGCCGCCAGGGCACGCAGCTGCGCCGCGCCGAGCAGCTCGGTCTCGCGGCTGCGTATGACGCCGTACAGGTGATTGTAGGAGGCGGAGTCCAGCAGCTTCTCCTATGCTCCGAACAGTACGCCGCTGATCTCGATTTCGGAGGCCGCCACCTCGGCGGCGAACGCCTCGTCCAGCGAACAGTTGAGTCGCGTGTCGCCGCGGTCGATGACGAAGCCGGCGCGAAAGTGGCCGGTTTGCTGCGAGAGCGTCACGCCGTGATTGTCCAGCAGGTCGCGCAGCTCGCCCTGGAACCGCTCGGTCTCGAGTGACGAGACGATCAACGTGTCCCCTCGTTGCGCGTGCGCGCGGAGTTGGGCATCCAGCCACCCGCGGTAGCGGTTGGCTTCCGTCAGCTGTTCCCAGGCGGCCTTGTACACCTGGTCGATGAGCCGCCGCTTGGTGGACAGATACTTGCGATGCTGCTCGAGCCTGGCGTTGGACAGCTGCTGCTGCGCCTCCTGGTCCGCCACCCGTGTGCCATGCGTGTGCGCACTGCTAGCCTCGCGCTCGATCGCCTGGGTACCCTCGGAAAGCCGGCGATCCTTCTCCTGCTGGGCCTCCTGCAGCAACCGCTCACCGGCGCTGCGGGCCGACTCCAGGATCTGATCGACGATCTGCTCAGCCACGGTGATCGCCCGCTAGAGCTGAATGACCACCATCAGAATGATGATCGTGGCGATGAGCGCGAACAGGCCGAAGGTCTCGACCATAACCGGCATGATGACCGCCCGGCCGAAGGACTCGGGCTTCTTGGCTACCGCGCCCATGGACGAAACCGCCACCTTGCCCTGCCAGATCGCGGAGATCAGCTCCCCGAACATGGCCGGAATACAGGCGGCAAAGATGGCGATCCCGGCACCGAGGGGCAGGTCGAGCATGCGCGCTTCGCTGAATCCCTCGATCTTGACCAGCACCAGTATGGCCACCACGAGGCCGTAGATGGCCTGCGTGGCGGGCAGCGCCTGCAGAATCAGCATCGAACCGAACTTGTCGGGGTCCTCGGAGATGACGCCTCCGGCCATCTCGCCGGCCTTGCCGACCCCCACCGACGAGCCATACGCGGCCATTCCCGCCGCGAGCGCGCCACCAGCGAGCGCGATGGCAAAACCAAGCGAAATCATCGAACAGTCCTCCTCGTTGACAACAACACGTACCGATCCTTAATCCTCGAAACGGAAGAAGCGGCCTTCACGCCGCAGCGGCGTGAACTGCACGCCACCCTCCGGGTAATAACGCTGAAACGACTCCAAGAAATTGAGCCTGAGCGAGTGAACGAACGAACCCAGCATAGACAGAACCAGGTTCAAGATATGGAAGAACACGAACACCAGACCGCCGAAGATCAGACCCACGATGAACAGCACCACGCCCTCGCCGCCCCACAGCAGGTTGCCGATGATCTCGGCGACGAAGGCGATGAACGCCGAGGTCATGCTGAGAATGGCGAGGCGCATGTACGACAGGATGTCTGAGAACGCGCCGACGAAGCCGTAGTAGCCGATGATGCCATATAGGGCGAACACGCCGGCAAGCAATCGTCCGAAGATGTTGCGCACGTTGCGGCCGGAGAACAGCACCACGGTCAGCAGACCCGGGGCAGCCAGCACCGCACCGGCGATCAGCAGGGCGACGATATCCAGTGCCACTCCCGCCAGTGCCGCAAACGCACCGAGCAGCAGCAGAAACCAGGCGAGGTTATCGAAGATGGCGTCCGCTATCTGCCCGCGTTTGAACAGGTTCAGAAAGCCGGCAAACACCGACGCCAGCTGGAACACCACGCCAAGACCGATGGCGATGCCGATCAGGGGGATGATGTCCTCGGCGGCGGTGGGGTTGATGAGCGGCAAGAATCCAAGGAACTTGCCCGCTTCGGTGGCCCCCGGGGTGAAGCCGAAGAAGCTCCACGTGAGCACGCCGACGCCGAGGGTGGCCACCCCCATGTACAGGAACATGGTAAGGAACAGCCAGGTACCGCCGGCGGCGCCGTAGCGTTTTCTCAGCCACAGTACCAGCAGCACCTGCATGAGGCCGTAGCCGAAATCGCCCAGGCTGATGGCGTAGAACACCGTCATCGCCACCGCAATGAAGGGCGTCGGGTCGATGCCGCCGTACTTGGGCATGCCGTACATGTCGACCAGCGTCTCGAACGGCCGCACCAGCTTGCGGTTGCGCAGTCTTACCGGGGGCGCATCTTCAGGCTTGGGATCGGTGAAGCGCACCCGCACATCGGGCAGCTCAGCCGCCAGCCGCTGCTCCACCTGCTCGCGGTCGCGCACCTCGGTCCAAGCCGCGACCACGGCGGCGTGCTGGGAGTAGAACAGCTGGCGCTCGGCGTCGAGCACGCGCCGACGCCCCTCCAGATCGTCGCTGATAGCGAGGACCACCCGCCGATGCTGCTCGGCCTGGGCGGCCAGCTCCCGCTCTATCTCATCTCGCCGCCGCCCCAACTCGGTGATGCGGCTCTGAGCGGACGCCAACGCCTCGGTGGCGGAGGTGTGCAGCTGCGGCAGCTCGACCTCGTCGGCCCGCACTCCCTTCAGCGCCGCTCGCACACCCTCCTGCGACCCCGGCAGCGCAGCCACGACGGCATAGGTGTTCTTGCCGCGCTTAGCAACCGTCTGCAGTAGCGCATCGGCAGCCTGCGTACGGAGCTCGGCGCTCAGCTGGCCAACCAGATTGGAGGGTACCCGCAGCGCCGTCATCGTCGCATAGGAGGTGTCCTGGACGTCGGCCAGGTCTACGCCGAGCTCCTGCCACGGCTCGATGGCGTCGATTCGCTCGCGCAGCGCCTGGAGCTCGGAGAGCACGGCGTCGTGCCCCTCGACCTGGGCGTGCACGGCGTCGCGGTAGGCGACGATATCGAGTGAGCCGGTGAGGTTGCGGAACTCCTCGTCAGACACCGCCGGCGGCGAGGAGAAGAAGTCCTCGAGCAATCCGGTCTTGACCGGTGCAAAACGGTGAAAAGCGTCGATGACGATGCGGGTTGCGGCCAGACGCTCGTCCACCTGTCGCGAATCGACGCGGTGTTCGGCCTCCCAGGCACGGTCCTCGTCGCTAAGGCCGTCGTGGATATCGTCGATGTGCAGCTTGCCGATGTTCTCGAGCGTGCCGAGCAGGTCGGCGGCGCGGTCCTTCGGCGCAACGATCTCGACGCGGACTACCTGAGAGATTGCCATACGGAGGGTGGAGGGGCTGCCTCTATGCGCTCTCGAGCTTTCCGACCAGGGCGGCGATGGCGTCGTCGCGTCGCCGTGCCGCTTCCTGCTCCAGCTCGCCAACGCGACGCTCGCCGTCGCTGGTAACCTGCTTGCGATCGGCAGCTATCTTGCGGTGGAGCTCGTCACGGTGCTGCTGCAGTTGCTCTTCGACTGCCGCCAGCCGCTTCTCGCGGGTAGCACCCAGCTCGGAAGCGATGGTGTCAGTGAGGTCCTTGGCGCGTTGGCGGTAGTCGGCGGCGATTCGCTCGGCCTCGGCTTCCGCGTTCTTGACGTCCTTGAGCACGTCCACTCTGCTGCCACTCCTTGAGAGGTGCTCTCGGCGTCACGTGGCGCGCCTACTGTGCGCGGACGTGCACTCCCAGCGCATCGCTCCGATAGTTGTGTTCCCGGACGGCACGACGGTTACAGCGGGGCTCACGGGCGCGCGACCGAACCACCGCATTATCGAGCCCCTCCCGACGGTTGTCAAATCCGTGGCCCCGCCGGGGGTACCACCGCTGTTGCGGCCGCTACCAGCTGGCGGTCAGCACGCGGTCGGTGCCGTCTGCCACCCACTCGAGCAAGCCCATGGAAAACACCACCGTGCGCCGGTCGGTGCTCAGCTCGCCACCGGTCGCCTCGACGATGTCCTGCGGCGCCTCGACGGCGAACACCACCTCGTAGCCGCCGAACAGCGCCTCCGCCATTTGCTGGGCCTCGTCGGTAAGCGGTTCCTGCTGGCCCTGTCCGCTGCCCACCGACTGGCGGTAGGTGGTGCGCTCGCCGTCCTGAACCAGCGAGGCCTCCATCTCGGCAAAGCTACCGAACTGTGCGATCACATCGACGGAGTCGAAGTCGATGGCGGCGGTAACCACGATGTGGTCGCTGGTCTGCTCCTGTCGGTACTGGCGCAGCCGCAGACCCGCCACGCCGTCGACGGCGGCACGAAAGTCATCCTCGTTCACCGGAAAGGGCAGCGCCGACTCGCCGTCGCTGCGAAGCTCGCTGGCTATGCGGGAGACGGTATACACGATATCCAGTTGTCCCGAGCCGTCGGCAGAAATGCTGACGCGGGTCTCGATACCGATGCAGCCACCGAGCAGGAGCGTGGCTGCAGCGATGGCGAATGCGACCGCAAGGGCGCGGGGGCACCGAGTGTGGAGTATCTGCATGCTAATGGGTGAGCCCTCGCCGGCGCATTGCCGAGAATACTGCATGGCACGCCCACGCGTCCGTGGCGGCGTAGCGGATCTGGCGTGCGTCGAGTCGCGGGCTCTCCCAGTTGCTGGTCTGCGCCCCCTTGGGGATGCGCACGCCGAGAAAGATGGCGACGAGAGCGCGGAGGCTGAGGGGACGACAGCCGGCCTTCTTCGCCAACGGTAACAGATCGACGACGTTGCGACACTGCAGGCCGAAGCGCTCGCGGAGCTCGGCCAACTCGTCACGAGGCCCCTGGGCCACCTTGGTCAGATCCTCTCGCTCCATCAGCGATACCAGCTCGGGTGGAAGGCTGCTGGCGTCGCGGCGCAGCCGCACCAGCACGGCCACGTCCGCGGTGGCCAGCTGAATCAGCGATATCGGGTGGTGCTCGCCGCGTCGGAACGACGGGCGGCTCTCGGTGTCGAGGCCAACCACGCGTGCATCGTGGAGGTGCGCCAACGCTTCGGCGGCACCGAGCGGCGGCGTCACATGCACCGCTCCGTCGAAGCCGCCAAGCGGGAGCTGGTTGATCCCCTCCTTGGATGTGGTAAGCGAAGCTTCGCTGGGCCCACCAGCCCGGCTGGGCCGACCACTATCGGTCACGCCACCACCGGTGGCCGGGTCATTCGCAGGTGGTTCTGGTTGCATCCCCGCTGGATCCTCAACTGACATTGCCGCCCGTGGCCGAGGATTCGAACACGAGCAACGCTCCCAAGGAACGCATAGGCCAGGGGCTCGTCAGACTGGGTGTGCTCACCGAGAACCAGGTTTCGGAAGTGCTCATCCAACAGCGCACCGAGTCGGGCGTGGACCGCTTGTTTGGCGAGATCGCGGTGGAGCTGGGCTTTTGCGACGACGAAACCATCAACTCCATCCTCGACGCCGACGCCGACGCCGACGCGGCGACAGCGCCCTATCAGCGCTGTCCTAGCGGAACGCCAGCAACTCGATTTCGAAGACCAGATAGGACCCCGGTGGAATCGGGCCCTGTCCCCGGGCGCCGTACCCCAGCTCCGGCGGGATAACGACCGTGCGCTGCTCCCCGGCAACCATCGCCTGCAGCGATTCGCTGAATCCCGGGATCACACCGCCAACCGCGAATTCGGCCGGTTCGCCGCGCGCCCGGGAGCTGTCGAACACGGTGCCATCGAGAAACTTCCCCACGTAGTGAACGGTAACCGTACTCGAGGCCGAAGGGCTGGTGGCGCCGGTACCGCGCTCGGTGATGACATAGCGCAGCCCGGACGCCGTGCGCTGCGCATCCGGGACCACCGCCTCGATTAGCTCTTCCTGCTGTAGATCTCGTGCCACCTCTATCTCCTGTTGCAGCCGCTCGAACCCGGTCTGATCCGGCCGAAAACCTTCCGCCGCCACGCCGACGCGGATAACCCGCACCCGTTGGATACGATCTCCCTGCACCACGGCATCGACCATCTCCTGGCCCTGGACCACATGGCCGAAGACGGCATGCCGGCCGTCCAGGTGTGGGGTGGGACCGTGGGTGATGAAGAACTGGCTGCCGTTGGTGTCAGGACCGGAGTTCGCCATCGACAGTATGCCGGGGCGATCGTGACGTAGCTCCGGGACGATCTCGTCGGCGAACCGATAGCCGGGGCCACCGCGGCCACTGCCTTCCGGGTCGCCCCCCTGGATCATGAAGTTGTCCACAACGCGGTGGAAGGTGAGGCCGTCGTAGAAGGGCCCGCTGCCGCCGCGGTAATCGATGGTCCCTTCCGCCAACCCGACGAAGTTGGTGACGGTAAGCGGCGCCCGCTCGAACTCGAGCTGAATGAGAATGGCGCCGTGGCGGGTCTCTATCTCGGCGTAGAGGCCGTCCGCCAGATCATTCTGGGGCTGTCCGCAAGCGTGCAACACTACAAAGGCGCTAAGGAATACGGCGATCGGCAGGCTGCGGTGGCGCAAACGGCATAGCATCGCGGAGAAATGTACCTGCCACCGCCGGCGCCACCAACCCACTCAACTGGAGCTAGAGAGGTCTTGCCGGCGAGGCGAGGATTACCCACGACACCACGTCGAAGGTCGCCGAAGCGGCAGCGGGCATGGCGTGGCCGGTAACCACATCCACCACGAACAGTGTCGCGTCCGGTCCGAAGCGGCCCAGCAGCTCCTCCTCTACGCCTACCTCGATAGGAGCGCCGAGGACATGGCCGAAGGGCCGCAGCGCCCACATCAGCAGGGGCTCGTAGCGGCGACCGTCGCGATTGAGCGAGTACTGGGGCCAGTCTTCGGGGGGGATCAGCGCCCCGCCGATGGTGGCATCACCGGTGAGGCGGGCCAGCTCCTCCACGTCCATCGGCTCGGTGGGAGCCAGGCGCAGCCCGGCGATGCGCAGCGGTCCTCGACCGTCCCAGCCGTCGGGCATAAGCGGCTCGTGCAGCGTCACCGGGGCCGCCAAGCTCTGGGTCCCAGCTACCACGTCCCAGGGGAAGATCGTTGACAGCAGCAGTCGCCCGGCGAGGCGGTCGCCGCGGATGTCTACCGCGTAGGGCTCCACCGGCAGGTCGGCGAAGTGAAACTGCCCGTCACGGTCGGTCGTGGTGGGCCAGCAGGCGGTGGCACACATAGATACCGGCACATTCGCCAGCGGCGCGCCGGCGGCGTCCACTACCCTGCCGCTTACCGTGGCGCCGTTGCCGCCTGCCGTGGTGGCGTTCAGCCCGCTGTCGGCAAACGCGTCGCTCAAGCTAGGCACCGGTGTGGTGTCATCGTCGCCGTTGCCACACGCCGCCAGCAGGAACAGCGTTGCCGTCGCCACCAGCGATGCTCGCGCAATCGGCGTAGTCAGACGCCTACTCATTGGCCGCCACCCACGTCGTGGCCAGGACCCACCGCGACGCGGCGCTGTGCACCAACGCCACCACGGTGCTCCGCTGGAGGTCGACGTCCGCCGGGAATGAGACATCGAGGGAGCCAACGTGCTCCGCCACCCCTCGCCGCAACAGTGCGGACGCCTGGCCGCGCACCACGTTCACATGCTCCAGCGTGCGCCCGGCGTTCTCGCCCCGGGGCACGTAGTTGCGGAGGCCGTCCTCCGCCACCACCACGGTCAGCACGACGTCCGCCGGTACCCCCCGCAGCCGATAGTCGACCTGGAGGCCATCCGCCACCCGGCGCTGAGCGGACACCTCTACCTCGATATCCCGATCGCTGGAGCGGCCATATACATCTGCGACCTCGGCGGCCACCCGCTCGCTGCGATGCGTGGCACTGATCACCCGCCGGCCGTTCACCACCATCTGGGGAGTGTAGACCGACCGAGAGCGCATGGCCGCGGCGTAGCTGCGCTGCCGCAGCGAAGCGTCGCGCGAGCCATAGGGGTCCGGCCAACCGAGGTAGTCCCAGTAGTCGACGTCCCACTCCAGCGCGATGACGCGTTCGTCAGCTGCGGTGCTGCTGGCCAGCTGGGCCAGCGCCGCGTCGGCCGGTGGGCAGCTGTTCCATCCCTGCGAGGTGAACAGCTCCACCACTGCATAGCGATCGGCGGCGTCCGACCAGATCGCGCTGGCGGCGGTCACCAGGAGGCACACAAGCAGCGGTCGGCGCAGGCGGTACACGCAACAGGCCCGCATTCGAAGCTATTGGATGGCCGGAAGGCGGTCAAACCACCGCGGCACCCCACCCCACACCTCGGCGTGCTACGCTCTGCAGCCGTGAATGCGATTGAGGCAACTGCCATCGTAACTGGCGCCGGAACCGGGATGGGCGAAGCGGCCGCTCGCGCTCTGGTGCAGGCTGGCGCCCGGGTAGCCTTCGTGGGGCGCACGCGCGCCACGCTCGAGCAGGCGGTCAGCGGGCTGCCGGAGGAGATCGCGCGCATCGAGGTATGCGACGTCGCGGATCGCGGCGCCACCAACGAGATGGTGGCACGGGTAGCGGACGCGTTCGGACCCGTCGATGTGCTGGTGTGCAGCGCCGGCATCAACTCGAGTCCCCGCGGCCTGGGCGACATCGAACCGGAGGTCTGGGATCATGTCATCGACGTCAATCTGACCGGGGTATTCAACGCCATGCGCGCGGTGCTGCCCGGTATGCGCGAGATCAAGCGCGGCACCATCGTCAACATCTCGTCGATCGCCGGCGTACGGGCCACCAAGCTCGGCGGCGTCGCGTACTCGGCCAGCAAGCACGGGGTGCGATCGCTCACCTACACCGTCAACCAGGAAGAGCGAGAGCACAACATCCGCTCGTGCGTAATCTGCCCTGGCGAGACTGCCACTCCCCTACTGGACAAGCGGGCGAAGCCGCCGTCGCCGGAAGAGGCGGCGTTGATGCTGCAATCCGAGGACGTTGCGGATGCGGTGATGTTCGTGGTGCGCCTGCCGATGCGGGCTAACGTGCCGGAGATCATCATGCACCCGACCTCGGCCTCGTTCGTCTAGTGCGGCGGCACCTTATCCGCATAGCGGGCGGATAGCGGCGACCGGACACGGTCCTGCTGTCCGCACGCTATACGGATACGCGTCACGGCACGCTTTGCTCGACGGACGGCGCCCGCGGCGTGCGGTGTGAGCTGGCTCCGCCATCTCCACGTGTGACGACGCCCCGCCTACACGACGGAGGAGCGTAGCTGCTGCTCTCGTTTGAGCCGGCTACGCCGGATCAAACGACGAGCTCGTCTTCGCCGGCGCGGGCGATGACGATCTCTCCCTGCTCCTCGAACTTGCGGATGATGGCCACGATCCTCTGCTGCGCTTCTTCCACGTCCTTCAGTCGGATCGGC
>CAJWOB010000047.1 GCA_913043885.1 uncultured Spirochaetaceae bacterium
GCGACTATAATAAGCATCATCGTGCCGATGGTCAACAGCCCCGAGGAAGCGGAACGCGCCGCGCGAGCGGTGCGCTACCCGCCGCAGGGCGCCCGCTCGGGCGGCGCCCCCACCGGCTACATGACCTACGGCAGTGACTACGTGGCCAGCGCCAACGACGAGGTGCTACTGATGGTCCAGATCGAGACCCAGCCCGCGGCCGAGGCGGCGGCGGAGATCCTCAGCGTGGAAGGCGTCGATGGCTGCATGATCGGTCCCGGCGACCTGAGCAAGTCCATGGGCGTGGACCTGAGCCACCCGGACGATGCCGAACGCCATCGCAAGGTGATTGCCGACGTGCGCGAGAGCTGCGCGCGGGTCGGCAAGCTCCCCGGCATCGCCACCGGCGGCAAGGGCGCGGAGCAGCACATCAAGGAAGGCTTCCTGTTCGTGTTGGCCACCGGCGACTACGGATTCCTCGTCGACGGTGCCCGCGACTTCATGGAATGGATCGACGGCGTGCGCGGGGAGCCGGGCTGACCGTGCGCCGGGCGACCGCGTATGGCATAGTAGCGACGTGGCGGTGACCCCGAGTACCCTCCGCGAAGATCAGATCCAGCACTTCATCGAGCATGGCTTCGTCGTGGTTCCAGACTGCGTCGACCCAGAGCTGGCGCGTCGCTGGACCGACCACGCCTACACCCGGCTCGGCTATGCCCCTGACAATTCGAGCACCTGGGCCGAGGAGATCGTGTGGATGGATCACGAGACCACCGCGCCGGTTGCGGAGCTGTCCCCCAAGGGCTGGGGAGCGCTGTGCGACATCGTCGGCGGGGCGGACCGCATCGACCCGGTGGTGTACGAGATCGAGTCCACGCACTTCACCACGATCAACGCCTTCGAATGGTCGGACGCATTCATCGTCAACTTTCGTCGCGGCGCGGATCAGCCGTGGCAGGCACCCAGCGCCGACCTCCCCGGCTGGCACAAGGACGGCAGCTACTTCCGTCACTTCCTCGACAGCCGCGAGCAGGCGCTGCTCACGGTGATGCTGTGGTCCGATGTGGCGCCCCAGGGCGGCGGCACCTTCATCGCTCGCGACTCGATTCCGGTGGTGGCACGCTATCTGGCCGACCGCCCCGAAGGGGTGGGACCGGGTGAGTTCGGCGAGCTCATCGGCCACTGCCGTGACTTCGATGAGCTGACCGGCGCCACCGGCACCTTCGTCATCCTGCATCCGTTTATGCTGCACGCATCATCGAACAATCACTCCGGCCGATCGCGATTCATGAGCAATCCGCCGATGGTGCTGCGCGAGCCGATGCAGCTGAATCGTCCAGATCCGGCTGACTTCTCGCCCTTGGAGCGCGCCACGCTGCACGCCCTCGGGACCGACAGCCTCGCGTTCAGCCCCACCGCGCTGCGCGAGTCCTACTGGACGGCGCAGTCGAGCTAGTATCGCGTCTCAGTGGTCTTGGCCGTGGCTGGCGGTGGAAGCGACGCCTTATCCGCATAGAGGTCGGATAGCGCGTAGGGGCCACTCCGCGCTATCCGCACGGTATATGGATAGCGTGGGGGACCGCGCGGTCCTGTGCAGACGAACTTCGAAGACGGCACGCTAGGGGGCTGGCCGGGCGCGACCGTCTATAGTCACCCGCATGAGCGAACCTCTGCGAATCCTCTCGATCGGCGCGCATCCCGCCGACATCTTCGATCAATCGGGCGGCACCATGGCCCATCATGTGGAGCGCGGCGATTGGGTCGGCTGCGTCGTGCTTACCCATGGCGCTCGCGTCCACGACGCGGTCATCAGCGATGCCATGTTTCATGCCGAGGAGGTGCCGGAGGCCGAGCAGCTCGAGGCCGCCATGACCGAACGTGCCGACGTCAAGGCGGAGGAGACCCTGGCGGCGTGCCGCATCCTCGGGGTCGAACACGTAACCTTCTTCGGGGCCGACGACGCCGTGCTGTTGGTAGAGCCCGAGCTGGTGCGTCGCCTGGCCTCCGAGCTGCGCAAGCTGAAGCCCGATGTGGTGCTCACCCACTATCCCAAGGAGGGCAACGGCGTCACCAACCCGCACGCTATCGCTGGCCAGATCGTGCTGTACGCGCTGCAGCTGGCCAGCGGCGTGGATCCGGGCGAGACCAACCCGCCTCACAAGGCGGCGCGGGTGTTCTACTTCGGCACCGGCGTCGCTGCGGTTCGTCACGGCCTCTGGGACGCGGTCGGCGGCTACACCAACGACGTGTTCATTGACATTGGCGACGTCGTGGAGAAAAAGCTGGCGGCGCTGGACTGCCTGCAGAGCCAGGGCTACGCCGGCGCCTACGCGCGCAAGCGCATCGAGACCAGCGACGGCGCGTTCGGGACGCCCGCCCACTGCAGCTACGCCTAAAGGCTTCATCTCCGGAGAGAGCGAGACGTTTCGCTACCTGCCGGTCAGCGAACACTCCCTGCGGGTAGCGCGGATGTCCGACCACCAGACCATCGCCCTGTCTTCCGAGCGGATCTCCGGGTAGTTCCGCGCCGAAGGAAGGAATCGGAACCACATGTGGCACACAGATCCGATCACAGTCCGTACCAACGAGCAGATGGCGGAGGCCAAGACTGGCGACGCCGCAAGCTATCTAGCCGCGCTCAGGGGTAAGTCGCGCTCCCACGACGCGCCGTTGCCGGACATCGAGGGCCTCGACGAGCTGACCATCGATGGACCTGGTGGTGAGATGCCATTGCTTCTTGTCCGTCCGAAGTCGGTGCGGGGCGTACTCATGTACGTCCATGGTGGTGGCTTCGTCGGCGGTACCGAGCGCGGGCTCAAATTTCTCCGTGGAGGCAGCAACGCCGGCAAGTTCGAATACGTCACGCAACTGGCCGCTCGTCTGCAGATCGCTATCGTAAGCGTCGGCTACCGGCTGGCGCCGGAACACCCGTTTCCCGCTGGTGTCGAGGACTGCGAGGCGGCCGCACTCTGCCTTGGCCGCCATGCGGAGAGCGAGCTCGGCAGCTCCAACTTCGCACTTGCCGCTCAGTCGGCAGGCTGCAACCTGGCGGTCGCCGCGATGGTGCGGCTGCGCGACAAACATGGGATGCGGCCGTTCAAGGGCATGGTGCTGGCGAATGGCATCTACGACCTCCGCCTTACCCCGAGTACGCGAGCCTGGGCGTCCACCAGCGGCCGCCTGCCGGTGCCGCTAGAAACCATCGACCAGTGTCGGCGGTGGTACGCCCCGGCCGGTAACTTCGACGACCCGGAGGTCTCGCCGCTGTTCGCAGACCTCTCGGGGCTCTCTCCCGCCCTTTTCCTGACCGGAACGAGGGAGCCGTTTCTCGACGACAACCTCTTTATGGAGGCACGGTGGCGGGCGGCCGGAGGGGAGACCGAGCTCATGGTCTGTCCCGAAGGCTCCCACGAATTCCCCGGCCAGGACACGCCAGATGGGGAGCTGGCTCGCGCCACGATTAACCGCTTCATCAGTCGAGTGCTTCAGTAGCTCCAGAGTGGCTTCTCGGCGTCGCCACCAACGTAGTGCTCGCGCGACTGACGCGATCGAGTGATCGAGGCTGACCGGCTCCGGCGGTACCCGCGCGTAGCCGAGATACTTCAGGTATAGGGGGGTCCCCGATTCCGGCCCCCGGTGGCAGCGCCGATCATCGCGTCGTGGCAGACCGGGAAGGCGTGGACGGTATCTCGGGCGACAACGGTCCGCTGGACCGCCGCGGATTTCTCCTCAGAATCGGCTCCTGGTTGAGTACCGGCGCGCTGCTTGCGGCCGCTGCCTGGCTGGCAGGCATCTCGGCGCGGTTCCTGTTCCCGCGACGTTCCGTCGCCGAATCGTGGCTGTTCGTGGCCGAGGCGCCGCGCATCCCGGCTGGCGCGGCCATCTCGTACGTGACCCCGACCGGCGAGCCGGTAAGCGTCGCCCGCATCGGGGCAGGAAACACGGCCACCGACTTCGTGGCGCTGTCCACCACCTGCCCCCACCTCGGGTGCCGGGTGCACTGGGAAGGCAGCAACGACCGCTTCTTCTGCCCCTGCCACAACGGCGTATTCGATCCGCAGGGCAAGGTGGCGTCTGGGCCGCCGGCCGATGATAGCACCGACCTGCAGCGCTATCCGCTGCGGAACGAGGGACCGCTGCTGTTTATCCGTGTGCCCACCGTCGATCCGCTAAGGGGCGCGCATGAGCGAGTCCGCCACCCCGCGCCCAGGCGGTTTGCTGAGCTGCCCACTACCTCCGCGCCAGAAGACCCTCACCGACACCCTGCAGGAGGAGATGCCCCACGAGATCAAGCAGTGGTGGTTCGCGCTGGGCGGGACCCCAGCGTTCCTGTTCGTGGTGCAGATCGTCACGGCATCCTGCTGGCCATCTACTACCGCCCCGACCCGGAGAGCGCGTACGAGTCGGTGCGCTTCATTACCGAAGAGGTGGCCTTCGGCTGGTTCATCCGCAGCCTCCATAAATGGGCGGCCACGTTCATGGTGGCGGCAGTGGCTCTCCACCATATTCACGTCTACTTCACCTCGGCGTATCGCTACCTGCGGGAGATCAACTGGATGATCGGCACCCTGCTGCTGGGGTGCACCCTGATGACGGCGTTCACCGGCTACAGCCTGGTGTTCGAGCAGCTCAGCTACTGGGGGGCCACCGTCGGCGCCAACGTCGCCGCACGCGTGCCGATAATCGGCGACCTGGCCCGTCAGGCTATGTTCGGCGGCGAGACGTACAACGCCACCACTCTGTCGCGGTTCTTCATCATGCACGCCGCCATTCTCCCGGTAATCATGGTGGTCCTTATCGCGATTCACCTGCTGCTGGTGCGCTGTACAGGGCGTGGATGCCGGGTCGACGGCCGGTGCCGCCACGGCTGGCGCCGAGTCGACCGCGCCAGCAACCGACGAGTCGAAGAAAGCCAAGCGCGGGCCCTACAAGCTGCTACCCGACCACGCGCTCACCGAGCTGATCGTGGTGCTGGTGCTGCTCATCACGCTGAGTGCCCTTGCCACCGCGCTGCCGGCGGGACTGGGGAAGAAGCGGACCCGCTGGCCACCCCAGAGGTGATCAAGCCCGAGTGGTTCTTCTACCCGATGTTCCGTTGGCTGAAGCTGTTCTCGGGGACGGCGGCGCTGCTGACACTCGGTATGGCGGTGTTCGGCGCCCTGCTGTGGCCCTTCATCGAGCGGCTGCTGCTTCGCTTCGTGCGTGTCCCGACCTTGTCGATTTGGATTGGGCTGGTCGTCGTCTTCCTGCTGCTAGGGCTCACCGTATGGGAAGCGGCGGTGCTGCACTAGTGGTTCTCGAGGCGCCATTTAGGAGGTATTGGTGAACCTTAACAGCAAGAAGTTGACCATCGGCGGGTTGGCGGTGATCTACCTCGGCACGCTCATCTTCGTGCAGGTAAACGAGGTCGCCCGCTCGCGACGCGAGGCAGGGCTGTCTGCCGCTATCGTCTCGGTACCGGTGAGCTCGCGCGGCTGCGTCGAGTGCCACGAAGCGGTGGAGCACGATGTCGATGCGTTCGAGCACTGGGGCGAGCTGATTGCGACCGTGGTCCCCCCCCTCGACTGCGCCAAGTGTCACCCGACCGAAGCAGCCGAGTTCGCGGCCAGCCACCACTCCAAGGGCGGCAACATCCTGGCGTCGCTGGACAACTTCCTGGCCGAAACGGTCGAGGGAGCGAGATTCTCATTCGACCCGCACGGTGACACGCCCGGTCTGATGGTCACCTCCGTGGATGGCCTGTCGAGCGCGGTGAGCGGCTGTATGCAGTGCCACGGCAGCAAGCTGGCCCTGGAGAGCATCGACGGCGGCAAGATCACCGTCGACGACCTGCTGCCCGACGCGGACGGCGTGCCCACCAACGCGGTCGCGGTGGCGGACATACTCCGCGACGAGGACGGACAGGTGGTGTATCACGCCAACACCTGGCCCAACACCGGCATCGGCCGCATCAATCTGGACGGCTCGCTTGGCTCCTGCTCCGCCTGTCACTCGCGCCACGACTTCTCGCCACTGCGCGCCCGGCAGCCGGAGAACTGCGCCAAGTGCCACCTCGGCCCCGATCACCCGCAGAAGGAAATCTACGAGGAGTCCAAACACGGCGTCGCGTTCCGCGATCTGAAGGATGAGATGAACCTGGACGCCGACCGCTGGGTGAGGACTACTCACAGGCCCCGACCTGCGCGACCTGCCACATGTCCGGCAATACGCGCAACGACGGCGACATAACCCACGACCCGGGCGAGCGGATTAGCTGGACCAACCGACCACCGATCAGCCTGCGCATGGACACCGATGCCGACGACAACATCGTCAAGGAGACCGACTCGGCGCGGCGTGAGTCCCTCATCGTCGATACGGCGGAGGAGAAGCGGAGGCGGATGGAGACTGGCTGTCTGCACTGCCACACCCAGCGCTACGTGAATGCCTTCTACGAGCAGTACGACAACCTGCTGATCCTCTACAACGAGAAGTTCGCCCGGCCGGGCCAGGCGATCTTCAACTCGCTGTTGGCCCAGGGGCTGCTCACCGACACCCAGTTCGACGAAGAGATCGAGTGGACCTGGTTCTATCTGTGGCACCACGAAGGGCGCCGAGCCCGCCACCGTGCATCGATGATGGCGCCCGACTATACTCACTGGCATGGCATGTTTGAGGTGGCGGAGCGCTTCTACATGGAGCTGATTCCGCAGGCCCGGGAGCTGATCGCCGAAGGGCTGGCCCACGGCGGTGCGGAGGCGGCGGCGGCCAGCCGCGTGTCGAAGGTGGTGGAGGGTATCCTCGCCCGACCGGAGCACGCCTGGTTCGAACAGGGAGCCGAAGAGCAGACCAGGCTCATCCGCGAGCAGATGGAGGACCGATACGGCCAGTAGCCGGGCGGGGGCCGGTAAACAGCGCCAGCGTCAGCAGCACCGATCCGAGGCAGACGCTCGCGCCCAGAGCCTGCGCCTGCCGGTTATCGTCGTAGCCGTCGCCGGCGCCACTCTCGCGCTGTACCTCACGGCGAACAAGCTGTTCGCCACCGAACTGGTGGCCTGCACCAGCGGGTCGGGGTGTGCGCTGGTGCAGGAGAGTCGCTGGTCGACATTCCTGGGCGTCCCCATCGCCCTGTGGGGGGCTCTTGCCTACATCGCCATCATCGTCGCGCTGGTGGGGTGGCCCCGCATCAAGACCTGGCGGGCGGTGCACCTCCTTGCGATGGGCGGCACCGGCGTCAGCGTCTACCTCACCGCGGCGGCCGCATTCGGTGTGGGCACCTTCTGCATCTACTGCCTTGGCTCGCTGGCGCTGATGACGACAATCCTGGTGCTGGCCTCGCTGGCCTCAGCCTCGCGGGCGCAGAGCTGGGGGGTGTGGAGCCGTGGCGGCCTGGTAGCGGCTGGGGCGGTGGCGGTGCTCACCATTGCCAACTCGAACCTCATCGATCCGCGCCGCGGCTCCGAGGATCCTTTCCTGGCCGGGCTCGCCGACCACCTCGCGGAGACCGGTGCGGTCTTCTACGGGACGTACTGGTGTCCGGCTTGCCAGCAGCAGAAGGACGAGTTCGGGGCCGCGGAGCGCCGGCTCCCCTACGTCGAATGCTCACCGAACGGTCCTCGCCAGCCGCAGAGCGCGGTGTGCAACCGCGCCCGTATTGCCAGGTATCCAACGTGGGATATCGACGGCAGGCGGCTCGAAGGGGTGGTGGCGCCTGAAGACCTAGCCCGCCTCAGCAACTACCGAGCTTCGGTCGCGAGGTAGCGCTGCACGCAGCGCTCGCCGGCGTCGTCGGAGCGCTTGCGGGACGGGCCCAGCCGTGGGTGCTCACCGGCAGCACCCAGAGGGCGGCGACTAGCCCGTCGTGCGATCGGGATCCGCGTTTGCGAGGACGCTGGCGATAAAAGCGCTCTTACCCAGGGTGTAGTCATCGGTGCTTGTGGTGGTCTCCGCGAGCCGCCGCTTCAACTTCTCGTAGGTCCGGGCGGTGGTGGGGTTGGCGCGAAGCTGGTCTCTGAATCGGATCGGCGCCCGCCACTGATCGGTGCCGTGACGAACCAGATGGACGTTGAACTTCCCCTCCCGGCGCTTCACGAATGTGTAGCGAACGGCGGCCCCGTCGGCGGTGGTGAGCCGACGGTGAGAGCGCTGCTGCCCACTGTTCGCATCGACAGTCCACAGCGAGTCCAGCTGGTATCCGTGGTCCACGAGCGCGAAGTAGTAGTCGGACACCGGTCGAAGCGAACGGCACCCGACGAGGATGTCGACGCGGTCCTTCGCGGCAAGACCGGGCACCGCCGAGCTGCCGTTATGCTGGATGTCCACGACACTCTCGATCGCATCAAGGAGTGTCGCCCGTTCCGTTGTGTACTGCGTCGGCCAGCTGGCATCGTAGTCGACGACCTCGACCGGCTCCGATGGTGCGGTTGCCGTGGTAGCCGCGTCGTACCCCTCCACTTGCCTGCGGAGGGCGGCGGCGATGCGGTCGAGCGTTCCAGGATCCACCACAACCCGATCGGTAGCGGTGTAGTGGCCTGGGAAACCGCTATCCGGGAAGGCATGGTCGCCGACGGATGGCGGCGCGGCATAGCGGGGCAACACGTGCAGGTGCACGTGGCGGTCCTGGTTCTGGAGGAAGGCGTAGTTGTAGCGGTCGGGCCGAAATGCGGCGTCGATCGCCGCAGCTACCCGAATCGTCTGCCGGTGGAGGTCCGCCCACTCCTCCGCCGCCAGCGCGGTGATGTCCTCGGCGTGTCGGCGGAGCACCAGGAAACACTTGTCGAGGAGGCTCTGGTTGTAGTTCAGCACCAGCCGCCAGTGCGGGCTCTCCAGTAGGATCGGCTCCAGGGAGGCATCGCACAGCGAGCAGGACGCCGGCCGCACTGCGGTCAGCGGCGTCGCCGGCGGCGGCGCAGCAAGTGGCGCAGGATGCGCTGGATGGGTGCTACATTCATCTCTCCACTATGGCAAAGCCGCAGGTATACATCGACGGCCAGGCTGGCACCACCGGCCTACGTATCCGCGAGTGGCTCTCCGACCGCGACGACATCGATGTCATCACTCTCCCGGACGCAGAGCGCCGCTCGGTGGAGCTCCGCAAGGAGTCGCATCGGGCCGCCGACCTGGCCATTCTCTGCCTGCCCGACGACGAGGCGCGCATCGCCGCCGGCTGGGCGGAGGAGACCTCCACCCGCATAGTCGACGCCAGCACCGCGCACCGCGTGGCCGACGGCTGGGTGTACGGCATGCCGGAGCTACACCCCGGCCAGCGCGACTCGATTCGGGAGGCTGCGCTGGTCTCCAACCCGGGGTGCTACCCGCAAGGCGTGGTGCTCTCCCTGCGCCCGCTCACCGAGGCCGGCCTCCTTCGTGCCGACGCCGAGGTGGCCATCCACGCGCTCAGCGGCTACTCGGGAGGCGGCCGGGCGATGATGGAGCACTGGGAGGCGCCGGGTAACGACTACCTCTCCGTGCCGTTCGAGTCGCCCTACGCCATCGGCCGCACCCACAAGCACATTCCGGAGATGACGCGCTACTCCTGCCTCCAGCACGAGCCGCACTTTGCGCCGGCGGTTGGCACCTTCCGCTGCGGCATGCGCATCGCCATCTCGCTGCATCGCCAGACCCTTGCCGACGGCGTCGGCGTAGCGGCCATCCAGGACACGCTCGACTCGCGCTACGCCGATGAGCGGTTCGTACTCGTCACCCAACGCGATCCGCACGTTCCATTCGAAGAGGGAGATGTGGCGCTCGATCCGCGGGTGTGCAACGACACCAATTCGCTGGAGCTGACCGTGGTCGGCAACCCACTTGGCCACGTCCTGCTGATCGCCCGCCTGGACAACCTCGGCAAGGGGGCGGCCGGCGGCGCTATTCAGAACATGAATCTGATGCTCGGGTTACCGGAGGAGCGCGGTCTGCCTCAGCGGGATAGCGACGGTGGCGTGGTGTAGCGCACGTACCGGCTTCGCCGGTTCAGAGCCCCCAGGACGTGGCAACTTGGTGGGTTATGCGCGCTAACTGCTCTGGTGTCTCTCCGTGTCTGCCCCGAGCGACCTCGAACGTCCAAGGTCCGGGATAGTCGACAGCGGCAAGAGCACTGCGGATCGCAGGCCAGTCCAGACCGCCGTGAGTTGGCGGCCAGTGATTGTCCTGAGGGTCCTCATGGTCGACATCTTGGAGGTGAGTGCCCTGGAGGCGATTGCCCGCGGCGGCAATCTCGTCCGCCGGATCTCGTTTTGTCGTCCAGGCGTGTCCGGTATCGACCACAAGCCCCAGCTGCGCGGCCGGATACTCATCCACGAGCGAGCGAAGCTCGACCATGGAGAGGTAGGGAAACTTGCACCTATAGGGCAGGTTCTCGAGCAGCATACGCGTACCCTCCCGCCCGGCAACGGGAACCAGCTCGTCGAGGGATCGCGACACCGCGTCACGGATGCGGTCAACCACGGCCGGGTCATCCGGCTCGGTGACAAACATTGGATTAGGCACCGGATGGAGGATGACATCGGAGGCATCCACTCCCGATGCAAACCGTATGTAGCTGCTGAACCGCTCGACCACCTCGTGACGCCAGGTTTCCTCTGGGACCCCGAGCGCGTTACGCCCCAGCGGCGCATGAACCGTCCTGACAGACAGGCCGCGCTGGCCTACCCGCGCGAGAAACGATGACAGGTCCGGTCCGGTGAGAGGCTCTGCCACATGCGGCGCCTGCCCAACCAGCTCGGTCTGGCGGTAACCGGCGGCAGCGACGGCGTCGAGGGATGCCTCCACGTCCCGATCCACGAATCCTGCCGTGCTGTAGCTGATGCGGCTCATCGCTGCCTGATATCGCCATCATACCATCGCGTCCCGCCACCAGCCGAGCTCTGGATTTACGCCGTCCTGCGGCCGCACCGTGAGCGACGTACCTACATGTGGCGCAGCCGGCGCTGATGCGGTACCGTTACGGTGGGTGACAGCTCCCGCCCGCAACGCCGCACCGTGGCCCTACGATCTGGTGATCTTCGATTGCGACGGCGTCCTCGTGGACAGCGAGACGATATCGGCCGGTATCTGGGTGGAGCTGATGGGAGAGCTCGGCCTCACCCTCTCGCTACGGGAGACACTGCACGAGCTGGTCGGGGCGGCGCTGGACGACAGCATGGCCAATATGGAGGAGCGACTGAGGAGTCCGCTGCCACCGTTGTTCGAGAAGGAGTTCTACGCCCGAATGCTTGCGGCGCTGGCAGCGGACGTGCGGCCGATCGCCGGTGTGGGGGACGCTCTCTCGCGAATCGACGTCCGCGTCTGCGCCGCCTCCAACGGCACCCGCAAGAAGATGCAGCTGACCCTGGGCACCACCGGGCTTATCTCCCACTTTGGGTCGCACCTGTTCAGTCGTGAGGACGTCGATCGGCCCAAGCCCGCCCCCGACCTGTTTCTCCACGCCGCGGCCTCGATGAAGGTTGCTCCCAAGCGTTGCGCGGTAATCGAAGACTCCGTTACGGGTGTGACCGCGGCGGTCGCTGCCGGGATGCGGGTGTTCGGCTATGCCCCGGGAGACACGACGGGTGCGCTCGCGGCGGCCGGGGCTGAGCCGTTCGCCAGTATGGGCGAGCTGCCCGCACTGTTGCAGACCTCCGGCCCTGCCGGCGGCCTGGACGCGTAGCGTCC